>JBDTYU010000122.1:0-4304 GCA_040005535.1 Ginsengibacter sp.
ATTTCCCGATCAGTTTCCCTGGCTTTAATAGTTTCTCTTTTGTCATAGATTTTTTTCCCCCGGCCCAATCCTATTTCCATTTTTGCAAAACCATTTTCAGCAATAAAAATTTTTAATGGAATGATGGAATATCCCTTTTCTTTTATTTTATTTTCAAGCTTGCGCAACTCTTTTTTATGCAACAATAGTTTTCGTTCCTGCATTGGCTCGTGATTATGAATATTCCCAAAACTATACTCAGAAATGTGCAGGCTTTTTACAAACAGTTCACCTTTAAAAAAAAGGCAATAGCTATCACTAAAGCTGGCCTTGCCTGCACGCAATGATTTTATTTCAGTACCACTCAATACCAGCCCTGCAATATATTTTGCTTCAATATTATATTCGTAATATGCCTTACGATTGCTAAGATCCATAATAAGTAGTGAATGGTAAATGGTCTTAAGTCAATTGACAAATGACAATCTAATTTCTGAATAGAACCAACAATTGTTCAATCTTTTCTTTAAGCTCTTTTCTTGGAATAATGAAATCAAGGAAGCCATGCTCCAGCAAAAATTCACTGCGCTGAAATCCGGGAGGTAAATCTCTTCTGATAGTTTCCTTTATTACGCGTGGGCCGGCAAAGCCAATAAGGGCACCGGGTTCAGCCATGACGATGTCTCCGAGCATGGCAAATGAAGCGGTTGTTCCTCCGAAGGTGGGATCAGTACAAAGAGAAATATAGGGGATTTTTGCATCAGACATTTTTGATAAAGAGCCGGAAGTTTTTGCTAATTGCATTAATGAAAAAGCACTTTCCATCATGCGTGCGCCACCACTTTTATTTATGATCATAAAAGGAATTTTATGTTCCAGACAATAATCGCAGGCTCTTACAATTTTTTCACCCATTACACTTCCAAGGCTTCCGCCAATAAATTCAAAATCCATACAGGCAATTACAATATCCATCTCACTTATTTTTCCATGAGCAACTGTAATTGAATCGTGAATTGAAGTTTTTGCATACGTTTCCCTAAGTCTTTGTTCGTAAGGCTTGAGATCAACAAAACCTAAAAAATCTTTGGACTTTATATTAGCAAACAGTTCTGTGAAAGTTTCATTATCAAAAATAATTTCAAAATATTCTGCACTGCCAATCCTGTGATGGTAGTCACATTTCGGACATACAAACAAATTTTCCCGTAACTCTGTTACCGTGCAGGTATAACGGCATGAAGGGCATTTTGTCCATAAGCCATCCGGCGCTTCTTTTTTATCTTTGGTAGAGGTTGTAATTCCCTTTTTAATTCTGCGGAACCACCTGCGCCTGGTTTCTTCAGTATCACCTTCTTCGCCGGCAAGGTTAGCATAAAAATCTTCTTCCTGTTTCATAAAAAGTCATTTGATAAAAAAGTCATTGAGTCATGGGGGGGTAATGACCATTGACCCAATGACCATGAATTATGCCACTGTTATGCTTTCATCTAAATAAACATCCTGGGTAGCTTTCAATAACTCTATACCTTCTTCCATAGGTCGCTGAAATGCTTTTCTCCCCATAATTAATCCCATACCACCTGCACGCTTATTTATTACTGCTGTTGCAACAGCCTCCTGTAAATCTGAAGCTCCCGTACTTTCTCCACCACTATTGATGAGACCTATGCGGCCACTATAACAATTGAGAACCTGGTAGCGACATAAATCAATCGGATGATCTGTTGTTAATTTCTCATAAACCAGTTTTGATGTTTTGCCAAATTTTACAGCATTGTAGCCGCCATTATTTGTAGACATTTTCTGCTTAATAATATCTGCTTGTATTGTAACGCCAATGTGATTAGCCTGCCCTGAAAGATCTGCAGAAGTTCCGTAATCTATATTATCTACTTTAAAGGCATTGTTACGAAGATAGCACCACAAAATTGTGCACATACCCAGCTCATGCGCCTGTTCAAATGCTTCTGAAATTTCTTTTAATTGTCGTGTACTTTCTGCGCTCCCCCAATAAACCGTTGCACCTATTCCAACAGCTCCCATGTTGTAAGCGCTTTTAACAGTACCAAATAAAGTCTGATCATATTTATTGGGATAGCTCAATAGTTCATTATGATTAATTTTTACGATGAAAGGAATTTTATGAGCATATTTTCGGCTCACAATACCCAGCACACCAAATGTTGATGCCACTCCATTACAGCCTCCTTCAATAGCAAGCTTTACAATATTTTCCGGATCAAAATAAATAGGGTTGGGTGCAAATGATGCGCCAGCACTATGTTCTATGCCCTGATCAACCGGAAAAATAGAACAGTAGCCCGTATCGGCAAGACGCCCATGATTCATAAGCATTTCCATACTTTGCACCACACGATTGTTACGGTTACTGTTTACAAAAATATCGTCAATATAATTTGGTGAGGGTAAAATAAGCGTTGATTTATCAATGATACATTTGTGCGTTAATAAATTTTCGGCCCTATCACCTAATAATTCAGTAATTTTTTTTGAAGCCATTAAGATTTTTTTTAAGGATGTATGCAAACCTACATGAAATTGAGAAAAAACAAAATTAATTAGCCGGTCAATTAACGAATTCAATAATCAGCTATTCAGGTTTTAAATCTTTAAAATATTCTGCGGCTTTCAATAACCTGCTTCCATACCAGCTAAACATTTCACCATTAACCAAAATAATTTTTACTCCGGGAATTTGCAATTCCATTTCTTTTAAATGCTTTTTTTTGAAAGGGTAGGGCTCAGACGACAACAAAACTAGTTCACAATCAGTTGGCAATTCCTCCAAACTTATTTTCGGATACCGTTCACCGTTAGAAAACACATTTTCCAGTCCGCAATATTGCAACATATCATTTATAAAAGTATGACCGGCAACTGCCATGTAAGGATCTTTCCAAATAAAATAAGCAGCTTTAATTTTTCTTTTGATAGATGTCAGGTGCTGAAGTTTTTTAAATTTTAATTCAATTTTATTAGCCATTTGCAAAGCTTCTTTATGTTTACCAACCAGCAAGCCAACATCCGTAATCATATTTATTGCATCTCCAAGATTATTGACATCTGTAACAAGCACATCATAATCTTTGGCTAATTCTTCTACCTGCTCTTTTACATTTTCTTCCTTATTGGCAATTATTAAATCAGGCTCAAGATCATGTATTGCAGGTATTCTTATATTTTTAGTTCCTCCAATCCTGGTTTTATTTTTATACCATCTTGAAGGATGAACACAAAATTTTGTAATTCCTAAAACTTCTTCATCTAATCCTAAATAATAAAGAAGTTCAGTTTGCGATGGCACTATAGAAACTATGCGGGAATAAACTTTACCAGAAGATGAGTTATGCAGGGTTATAATCATAAAAAGACCTGCAAGATATTGGTAAAATAAAAAACTCCTGCAATACTGACGAATCAGGCTGCAGAAGTAAATTTTTTGTCCGATTTTTAAAGCGGACTCCCTGGGACCTTCTTTACAGAGTTGGTAGCTCTTTCCAGTAAAATTAATTTACTGGTTCAGTAGGTTTTTAAGGATTAGATTTTAATGTTCTCCTTAAATGGGCATTCCTGGATTTTGGTTGGTTCTCATAAGAGTGAATACGTTATCCGTAAAAGGATAGAATAATAGGTTCAAATAAATTCTGGTTATTTTTATTTTGCTCTCGCAAAGAAATAATATCGGATAAAAAAAATAGAAGTTGACTGATACCGGATTTTTGTTTTTTCAAAGAATTTGGATAGATTCTAATCTTTGTCTTTCGAATGGATATGTTGGATATTTTAGATTAATGCCGAAATCAACATCAATCAACTTCTGGAACAAAGATATATTCATGGGGAGAATCGGGCAAGAGCGGTATTGCCCTTTCTTGCGTAATAGATAATTACGTATCGGGTAGTATTTAAACCAGAAGGTTATTAGTAAAAACACTAAAACCTGCTTGATAAATTATAAATGTAAATATTCTAAAAGGTAATTATTATCAACAGATACCATAGACATTCTGCAGTAAAGACTTTAAGGAATGGAAAAATTAAATCTTCTATTTCGCCAGGCTCTGGATAATATCGTACTTGGTTACAATATGATAATTGCCACTCTCATCTTTACCAAGCACTGCGCCACTTTGTTTAGAGATCAGGTTGCTTAATTTCTCAACAGGAGTATCAAAAGCTACTATTGGGTATTTTTTTTCCATTACAGATTCTACTGTCTGATTTTTTATTTCAGGTTCTGATAAAATTTTATTGAATAAACCTCCTTCACTTAACGAACCAATAATTCCTTCTCCATTCAT
>JBDTYU010000123.1:0-4432 GCA_040005535.1 Ginsengibacter sp.
GTTTCAGGCTTTAAATTTTTATTTCCATACTCTGAATATAACTGGTACAAAGAAGGCACACGATAACCGGAAGAAACGTTTGCATAAATTTTATAATGATTATTTATGAGATAAAACGGATTGAAAGAATAAGTATAATTATTTCCATAAATACTATGATGATTCCATCTTCCTCCTAAATCTAAATTGAATCCCTCATTCGATTCAAGGTATAAAGAAGCATATCCGCTAAACTGATTTGTGTGCGCACTATCTGCTGAAATTGGTAATGCAGGAAAACCATAATCGGGCAAATAAATATATTTCTGATCTGTTTTGTTTTGCCTGTAATCTGCGCCGGCAAGCATTTTTATGTGTTTACTTAAATTAACGCTGGTATATAATTCTGCAAAATTAGAAGTGCCGTTATATTTACCTTTTTGATATAGAGAAAAGCCTCCAACTGATAATGAATCGTCAGTGAAATTTCTATTAAACCGATTGTAATTATATTGTAACCTGATAAAACCATTGTTCAATCTATAATCAAAAGAGACGCCGGCTATTGTATTATTATTGTGATAGGTGTAGTCTTTATCATCTGCAAATGCCCCTGCATCTATATCTGCATGATTATTATTGTATTTTCCAAATAGCCTTACTGATGTCTTTTTAAAAGGAAGAAAAGTGTAATTCAATTGAAATACATCCTGGTTAAAACCATCTTTATCAAAATTATTTTTACCTGTGGAATCGTAAGCTGAGGAAAATCCTTTGCTATAGATTTTATTATAAGAAACAAAGTACGTTTGCCCTTTGCCGTTAGTGCCGCTTAATGAAAGGCTCCCTTTGTAAGTGTCGTAACTTCCTGCAGAAAGATCTGCATTTAAATTAAATGGTTTTAGTTCACCTTTTTTACTGATGATATTGATGACTCCTGCAACAGCATCTGATCCATACAGGGTAGATTGAGAACCTTTCAAAATTTCAATTCTTTCAATATTATCCAAAGCAAAATTGTTCAAGTCAAATTCATTAGAGATTCCTGATGCATCATACAGCGGAATTCCATCAAGCAAGATCAATGTATTCGCTGCTGATGCGCCACGTGTATAAACAGTTTGATTGGTTCCTAAATTATTATCTGCGCCATTAATATTTAATCCCGGTTGCTGATTTAATACTTCAGAAATAGATTTACCAAAGCTTTTTTGTAATTGCTCCTGTGTGATGATCGTTACTACTTTTCCTGTTTCACTTTGTTTTTGCGGAAACTTGTTGGCGGTAACAATTACTTCATTTAATGTTTTGCTTGTAGTGTCTTGTTGTGCTTGCGCATAACTGCTGAAGATTACAGCAGCCGCAATAAAAATTTTCTTTTTCATTTATAGAAATTTTTTTGTGACTGCTTCCGGTAAATAAAAAAAGAAAGAAATATAAACGCCTTACAGCTTTTACACTCCATGCCTTTCACCCGAAAGCTTTGAATGATTTATTTGAAACTGGCAGGTCTTCTGGCTTAAGGTTTACTTCAACGCCTTCCCGTTGTATAAAAACAGTGGCGAAGATTGAAGCTTCTCTCGTAAGCCCCTCCTCTGGAGGGGTTTGGGGAGGCCTTTTACAGCTACGGGGATAGCTCCGGAATTTAACCGGATTCCCTTTTAATCCATGATTTGAAATCGTGGAACCAATTACAGCAGCAAATGTAAAAGCAATTATTTTGAAATCTAAAAACTTTTTTTTCTCTTAAAACTATCTTTTGTTGAGGGTAGTGAAAGTTCAACTCCTGCATAATAATTTCTTTTTGGAGCAACGTTATAATACCTGCCGCCCGCTGCATTAATATCATTCCCAAGGCTGTATTTTTCGTCAAAAATATTTTCGGCACCGGTAAATATTTCCCATTCCAACTTTTTTATTTGCCTGTTTTTATAACCTAATCTTATTCCAAGTAAATTATAAGAGGAAGCATATTCAGTATTCGCATCATTCATTGCAATGCGTCCACTATAAAAAAAAGTTGTGTTTGTATATAAGCCGATTCGTGTGTTTATATCAAAGCCTGTTGCAATTGTTTGTGGCGCCACTCCAGGCAATTTTTTTCCTGAAAAGTCATTGTTTAATTGTTTGAATTGATTGTAATGAAAATTATTCCATGTATCGCTTACATGGATAAACGCATGACTAAAAAATTGAGTTGCACTATTTATTAATTCATACGAAAGATAGGTTTCAAGTCCATTTTCTTTAGCCGATCCTGCATTATCAAAATAGTCTGCACCGTTAGCATCCCGCCTCTGAACAATTGCATTTTTTAATTTGTAAAAAAATGCATTGATATCAAAATAAAATTTATTTTTCAGCAGGCTCCCTCTTGTTCCGAACTCATAATCTATTCCGCTTTCTGCATGGAGTAGTGTATTGAACACATTGGTTGATGGTAAAATTTCTGCTGTTGTTGGTGCAGAAAATCCACTTGAAATACTGCTATATATTGAAACAGTTTTATTTAGTTTTTTTAATAGTGCAAAGCGGGGTGTAACCTCATTATTAAAATTTCTTTTATCCTTTACCGGGGGTACAATTGATAACCTGCGAAAAGCAAGGCTAAGTTTATTAATACTTGCCCCGGCAGTAAAGATCCATCCGCTTTTTATTTCTGCTATTGCTTGCAAAAAAATAAATCCCTGCGAGTTATAAATTTCATCATCAGTTTGTAATGAATCAGTTTCACCATTTTTATTATTGTATATCCTTTGGGTATTAAAACTTTGCTGAAATTCTGACCCGGCATCTAAGGTTAATAATGTATTGTTTATTTTTTTATTGAATTGAAAAACTGTTCTTCCTCCAAAGTGGGGTTCGGATGTTCTTCCATAATTGCGAAAAGAAGGGTTTCTTGTTTGTGAATAAGCTCCATAAATTGAAGTTGTGTTTTTCCATTCTTCATTGAACATTTGTTCAAAACTAAAACCAGCTAAGAAAGTTTTTTGATAAAAAGCAGCCTTGGCCTGGTCGGCGCTGGGATTGCTACCTGCAGCCGGCCTTGCCGATCTCGCATTGAACTCATATTCTTTTTTCGTGAGCGCACCGGGCGTTTGATAATATAGATCGCCATACAAAAAATGCGCTTTCAGTTCAGATTTTTCAGTTGTTTTCATTACCGCATCCCAGGTAACTACATCACGCCGCAGGGAAGTGTGGTCTCTGTATCCATCACTTGTTTGATGCTGATAATTGATTGTATTATGTAACTGATCTGTTCCAAAGCGAAGGTTGGTATTAAGATTATTTAAGTGGAAGCTCCCCACGTTATAATTAATATTCAGCCCTGCATGAAACTGGTTTACATCATTTCTGATTAATAAAACCCCGCCGGTTCCTGCGCCATATAGGCTACCCGCAGGCCCCTTAATAATTTCCACTGATTGTATATTATAAAACCCCAATTGGTTAAGGTATGTATTACCACCGGGATCTGTATAAGGAATGCCATCGTAATACACTTTTATATTTCTAACGCCAAAGGGTGAACGAAGAGAACTGCCACGTATACTAAGACGATAACTACCCGGCGAACGCTCTTCCATTCTTACCCCGGGGTAATTGTTCATAGCGGGTAAAATGCTTGTATTATTATAGCGATTGAGATCAGTTGTATTTACAAGGCTTATTGCCGCAGGTATATCAATAAGTTTCCTGTTATTTTCATAAGCCCTTACAATTATATTTTCAAGTGTTTGAGATGAATCAGTCTGAATTAAAGTTTGAGCTGTTACGGAACTGCACACAGGCAATAACATTAGAAGTACTTTATTAATTATCATAAGATAGATAGACCGCAAATGTAACCACAATATTTTCTATCTTCCATTTATGAATGCTGTAAAAAAGTTGAACTTATTTTCTTTTACAATGATCGTTATTGGTCTTGTAATTGGTATGGGAATTTTCAGGACAGCAACGGATTCGGCAAAGGAATCTCTTGATCCTTCGATTTTTTTTGGTGCATGGATAGCAGGAGGGTTGATCGCTTTATGCGGAGCGCTTACATACGCTGAGATAGGTAGCCGTTATCCTGTAACAGGCGGATATTATAAAATTTTTTCTTTGGCCTATCATCCATCCATCGCATTTTCTATTAATAGTATCATATTAATTTCTAATGCAGCGTCACTTAGCGGCGTTGCACTTATTGGCGCCGGTTATATAAGCAAAGTTTTTCTCGGTAGTGGGGCTACAGATCTCATTAAGGCTCTCATAGCCGTATTTGCTATTATTCTCTTTTACGGCCTTAATTTAATGGGATTAAAGATGAGCAGCCGTACACAAAATATTTTGATGGTGATAAAAGTGAGCATGCTGTTGCTCCTGGTAGCTGCATTGTTTTTCCCAGGCTTATATGTTCAAACTCCGGCGCAGCCGCAACCTGTATCGCATAACTGGAAAGATT
>JBDTYU010000124.1:0-17187 GCA_040005535.1 Ginsengibacter sp.
CTGTATTTTTCTGGGAGCCTGCAGTCAGTTATACTTTTGGTTTTAAAAATTTCCCATTAAAAATCCGTCTACAGAGTTCTATATCTGTTTTGCTTAATCGTAGATTCGTAGAACACCGAAGCTCTAATATAGCTCTCGGGTTAGTATCAAACATTGTAAAAAAGAAAAAAAAGAAACCAGCCGCTTCTGTAATTAACGCCAGATAATTTTCCCTTTGTTTATTTGTAATTTTACTAAAACTTTATATCCTGTAAAAAGGAAATTTAACTACTCATGTCACAAACATTCACGCATACAGTTCGAATTGTAACTGCAGCTTCATTATTTGACGGCCATGATGCAGCCATCAATATTATGCGGCGCATTATGCAAAGCAAAGGTGCAGAGATTATTCATCTTGGACACAACAGGAGTGTGCATGAAATAGTTGAATGTGCGATTGAGGAGGATGTTCATGGCATTGCTGTTACCAGTTATCAGGGAGGTCATGTAGAGTTTTTTAAATACATGAAAGACCTGCTTGATGAAAATGGTTGCGGTCACATAAAAATTTTTGGCGGCGGCGGTGGCACTATTCTCCCTTCAGAAATTGAAGAGCTTCATGCGTACGGTATTACGAGAATTTATTCTCCCGACGATGGAAGAACAATGGGCCTTGAAGGAATGATAGAAGATGTTGTAAGTAAATGCGGCCTCCCCCTAACCCCCTCCAGAGGAGGGGAAACTGCAGACTCTAATGGTAATGGGCATCATAGTAAGTTTGCTTTGGGAGAATGGAGAGATATAAAAAAAGTTGCTACTTCTATTACAAAGGCAGAGAACGGAGAACCTGTTGATATTTTAAATAATGATGTCTTAAAAAATAAACAAAATAATACAAAGTCACAATCAACTATTGTAAAAGATTATTTTGTAGCTGATCCAGATTATTATAAAAATTTAAAAGAATCTGCTTCGAAACAAAAAAATAATCCTACTAATGCGGAGAAGATTTTATGGGAAAAAATAAGAGGACACAAGGAAGCATTTAAATTCAGGAGGCAGCATATTATTGATAAATACATTGCCGACTTTGTGTGCCTGCAGAAAGGCTTAGTAATCGAGATTGACGGTAACGTTCATCAACTTCCTGAAGTTATAGAAAATGATGAAACACGTACATCGGGATTAAAAGATTTAGGATTTGATGTATTGAGATTTAATAACCAGGAAATACTAAATGACCCCGGTCAAGTGGCAAACAAAATTTTTAATTTCCTTGAAAAAAAACAAGATTTTACTTCCCCTCACATTGCTAAACAAAAGCACGATTTAATTCAGGATCCGCTGCCCAACTCCTCCTCCACTGGGGGAGGCCGGGAGGAGGCCGTAGTCCTCGGCATTACTGGCACAGGAGGAGCTGGCAAATCTTCTGTGACCGACGAGATTGTAAGGCGTTTTTTGAACTTCTTTACAGATAAAACTATTGCCGTTATTTCGGTTGACCCTTCTAAGAAAAAAACAGGTGGCGCTTTATTGGGCGACCGTATTCGCATGAATTCGATACATCATCCCCGTGCTTACATGCGGTCACTGGCAACAAGAGAAAGTGATAAATCACTCAGCAGTCATGTAGAAGAAGCGATTGAAATTTGTAAGATGGCCGATTATGATTTTATTATTCTGGAAAGTGCAGGTGTTGGCCAAAGTGATGCATCAATTCTTGAGTATTGCGATGTAAGCATGTACGTAATGACTCCTGAATATGGCGCTGCATCACAGCTTGAAAAAATAAATATGCTTGATTATGCAGATATTGTTTGTATAAATAAATTTGACAAAGCCGGCGCAATGGATGCCTTGCACGATGTAAAAAAACAGTATAAGCGCAACCACAATTTGTGGAATGCAAAAGATGATGATCTCCCCGTGATTGGTACCGTTGCTTCTGTATTTAATGATCCCGGTTGCAACGAATTATTCAATAAAATAATTGATTCTGTTTATAAAAATGGCAGCAGTTTCCCAAAAAAATATGAAGCGCTCCTACGGAATGGAAATATAGGAGAACCCATAATTCCCGCAAAGCGGATAAGGTATCTTGCAGAAATTGCAGAAGAAATTGCGAACTACAATCGTGTTGCAGATGTGCAGGCAGAACTTGCATCACAATTGTACCAGGTGATCGGTGCTTCACAAATTGTAAAAAAAATTAGCGCTGCCGACCAGGAAAAAAATGATACTGCATTCACCATCATGGAAGAAGTTGCTGTGGGCATTAATAAAAAATTGTTGCCGCTATCAAAGAAGCTTATAGATGAATGGGAAGATTTAAAAAGTTCTTACCAAAAGGAATTTTTTGAATATAATGTAAGAGGAAAAATAATAAAACAACCTTTGTATTTTGAATCGCTTTCACATTCAAAAATTCCAAAAATTGCCATTCCACGTTTTAAAGATTGGGGCGATATTTTACGCTGGAGACTGCAGGAAAACTTTCCGGGTAAATTTCCATATACAGCGGGAGTATTTCCTTTAAAGCGTTCCGAAGAAGATCCAACGCGGATGTTTGCAGGGGAAGGTGGCCCGGAAAGGACCAACAGGCGCTTCCATTATGTAAGTGTAGGACAGCCGGCAAAACGCCTCAGCACTGCATTTGATAGTGTAACATTATATGGCGAAGACCCTGACATGCGCCCTGATATTTATGGAAAAGTTGGTAACAGCGGCGTAAGCATTGCGTCAGTAGATGACGCAAAAAAATTATACAGCGGCTTTGACCTTTGTGATTCAAGAACATCTGTAAGTATGACAATTAACGGGCCAGCGCCAATGTTGCTTGCCTTCTTTTTAAATGCCGCAATTGACCAGCAGTGTGAAAAATACATTATTGAAAATAACTTACGGGAACGGGTAAACGAAATTATTGAAACCAAATACAATTTAAGTACACTTCCAAAATATGTTGGTATTAATGGTGAAGCTGTTAATCCGGAAAAAGGAAATATGATTGGTCATTTACCAAAAGGCAATGACGGAGTTGGCCTTAGATTATTGGGATTATCAGGTAAGGATGTACTCGATAAAGAAATTTATGAGCAGATAAAAGCAAAGGCATTGGCAACCGTTCGTGGTACTGTTCAGGCTGATATTTTAAAAGAAGACCAGGCTCAAAATACCTGTATTTTCTCGACCGAATTTGCGTTAAAATTAATGGGAGACGTACAGCAATATTTTATCGAAAAAAAAATTAAAAATTTTTATTCTGTTTCAATAAGTGGTTACCACATTGCCGAGGCCGGCGCCAATCCTATAACTCAGCTTGCTTTTACATTATCCAATGGATTTACTTATGTGGAATATTACCTGAGTCGTGGAATGAACATTGATGATTTTGCACCAAACCTTTCATTCTTTTTCAGTAATGGTATGGATCCTGAATATAGTGTAATAGGTCGTGTGGCCCGACGGATTTGGGCAAAGGCAATGAAGTATAAATACAATGCTAACTCACGTTCTCAAAAACTAAAATATCATATACAAACCAGCGGACGTAGCTTGCATGCGCAGGAAATTGATTTCAATGATATACGCACAACTTTACAGGCGCTTTATGCTATTTACGACAATTGCAACAGCCTTCATACCAATGCTTACGACGAGGCGATAACAACACCTACTGAAGAAAGTGTGCGACGTGCCATGGCTATTCAATTGATCATTAACCGTGAGCTGGGAACTGCAAAAAATGAAAATCCAAACCAGGGAAGTTTTTTAATTGAAGAACTTACTGATCTCGTGGAAGAAGCCGTAATGGCTGAATTTAATAGTTTGTCAGAAAGAGGCGGAGTGCTCGGTGCAATGGAGCGCATGTACCAGCGTAATAAAATTCAGGAAGAAAGTCTTTATTATGAAACACTTAAACATACAGGTGAATTCCCCATTGTTGGTGTAAACACTTTCTTAAATAAAGCAGGCTCACCTACTATACTACCGGCAGAGGTTATACGCAGTACTAATGAAGAAAAAAATTTGCAGATAGAAAATTTAAAATCCTTTCACGAACGCCATAAAAAAGAAAGCAGCGACATGCTTATGCGACTCCAGGAAATAGCTATTAATAATGGAAATCTGTTCGAAGAATTAATGGAAACTGTAAGATATTGTTCGTTAGGACAAATAACACATGCGCTTTATGAAGTCGGTGGGCAATATCGGAGAAATATGTAACTATAATTACACGAATTTGAATACACGAATTGGACGAATGAAAAAAGAGAAGCTCTTAATTCGTTTTGTAATTCATTCAATATTCTTTTAAAAAATTCGTATAATTCGTGTTTAATAATTCGTGTAATAAATACCTAACTTCCCTGCACAAAAGAACGTTCTATGGAATTTGGAAGAATAGCAGAAACTCAATTAAGTGAAATTGATTTTAGTTTACCAACGGAGCCTTCTTTTAATAAAAGCATTTTACCCGGTAAAAAAAATGCACATCCTAAAATTTATGTTGGTTGTGCCAAATGGGGAAGAAAAGAATGGGTTGGGAAAATTTATCCAAAAGGAACACCTGAAAAAGATTTTTTGAATTTGTATGTTGATCATTTCAATTCTATAGAGTTGAATGCTACCGGATATAAGACACCTTCTTTACAACAGGTAAAAACATGGGGAGAAAAAGCCGCTGGAAAAAATTTCTTGTTCTGCCCCAAACTTGTGCGATTCATTGTACCCAATGCTAACGTGGCCCGCCAACAAGAAAGTATCAAACAATTTTTAGATTCAGTAAAAGGATTTGGTAAAAATCTGGGCCCTCTTTTCTTAATGCTTCAGGAAAATTTTTCTCCGGCTAAATCAAAATTATTATATGAGTTTTTAATTGACTTTCCAAAAACAAATCAATTGTTTCTTGAATTGCGTCATCCCGAATGGTTTAGTGATTCTAAAAGCTTTAAAGAATTACTTAATGAGGTTTCCTTACAAAATGTAGGTCTCATAATAACGGATACAGCCGGCAGGCGTGATGTTGCTCACATGACTCTCACAGTTCCAAAAACTTTTATACGATTTGTTGGCAACAGCCTCCACCAAACAGATTATACCCGTTGTGATGAATGGGTAGAACGTATAAAATTCTGGCTAAGCAATGGATTGGAGGAACTCTATTTTTTTATGCACATGCATGATGAAGCAAAATCACCGGAGCTTGCTGTTTATTTTATAGAGCAGTTAAATAAGAAATGTAACCTGAACCTCCATAATCCCGATTGGAGAAAATAATTAAATCATGAAAAAGCACCGCTATGCAGTGCTCTAATTTGAGGTAACTATAATTATACTTACTACATTTTTTTTGCGGGTAATTTCCGGCTCTTTTGATCGATTCCTATAATTTTCCCGTTCTTCATTCGAAGATCATCCATTTGAGCCAGAGAATCTTTTTTCCCTTTTGTATCTTCCCATATTTCTTTATACCAGATACTGACATACTCCTCGCTTTTATCTTTTGAAATCACTGACTCCCAATCATCCATTTTTACCTGCATACTTTTTAAACCGGCACGGCTTTTAGTAAACATTGCTTTTAAACTATCCCGGGAAACTTTTGTGTCGAGGCCATCAAATTCAAGACGAACTGAATCTCCAAAATATTTTACGCAGTCATCAATATTTCCATTTTCATAGGCTTTAAGACCGCTTAGCGCAACCATCGTGTTTTCGGCACTGCCCATATCCCAGTTATCAGGATGGTCAATAGTGTAAGGATAATTCATTTTGACAGCAGCGGGTTCAACAGATGTTGAGTCTTTTACAACATCCTTTGATTCAGACTTCTGGTCACTGCAGGAATTAAATGCGATCCCTGCTAAAAAAAACAGGATAAATTTTTTCATGATAAATTTTTTTAATGATAAATAGCAGGTGATTTATAGAAAAGCAGAAAATATTTTATTAAAGAACGAAACTAAGATAAGATAAGCATTTGAAATAGCAATGCAAATAGTCAGGGCCAGGAATTTATCATCTTAAAAATTACCCAGCCAGAAAATCATCTGTTTATTGATATGCTTATTACCTTTAATAAAAAAATATGCATATAAGATCTTTTTACGTTTTAATCGTAGCTTTTGCAGTGCTATCCTGTTCATCTAACAAGTATGCAGCTACCAATAAAATATATAAGCATCAGGCAAAAACATTTGGAAAAATTATAAGTAAAACTCCGGTTACAGATAGTTTTAATAAATTATCTCCCTGGGTAGGAACTACCAATTTTGGGCTTAGAAAGCCCAACTTCGTAATTATACACCACACCGCACAAAACAGTTGCGAACAAACTCTGCAAACATTTACACTGCCCCGCACGCAAGTGAGCGCTCACTATGTAATTTGTAAAGACGGTACTGTTCACCACATGCTTAATGATTATTTGCGTGCATGGCAGGCAGGCATAAGCTCCTGGGGAAATGATAAAGACGTTAATTCTTCTTCAATTGGGATTGAACTGGACAACAATGGATTTGATTCTTTTCCGGCTGCCCAGATAAATAGTTTACTAACGGTGTTGGGTACACTAAAAAAATCGTATAATATTCCTGTATCAAATTTTATAGGCCATGCAGATATTGCCCCTACTCGAAAAAACGACCCGAACGTAAAATTTCCCTGGCAGCTTCTTTCACAAAATGGCTATGGCGTTTGGTATAATGATACGTCTAATATTTCGGTGCCTGAAAATTTCAATAACATGCAGGCATTGCGGATTATAGGTTACTCCGTTAAAGACAGTTCCGCAGCGATAGAGGCTTTTAAGCGACACTTTGAAATGCAGGACAGCAGCCGGATTTTTACTGATGCCGATAAAAAAATATTGTATGATCTTATGTTGAAATATCAATAAAATGAAGAGGTAAAGTATCAGGAATCGACAATTAGATTTATTGCTTTATAAACCTTGCCGCATCAATACTACCGGCATTTTTGGAAATTACTTTTATTTGATACTGGCCTGAAGAAAGATTACCGGTTTGAATCATGATCTTATTATCGCCGCTAATTACATCTGAAAATATTTTTTTAATTAGCCTTCCCTGCATGTCAGTAACCATTAATTGAATATTTTCTTTCACTCCTGAAGTATAATGTATTTCTGCCTGTGATGAAATTATGTTAGGGGTTATTTTCACCAGGCCTCCGGAGCCTGAAAAATTTGCAGAAAATATAATTTTAGAATAAAATATATCACCATCAATATCAATAATTTTTAAGCGATAATAATTAGGTCCGTTCTGTGGGGTATCATCATTAAAATTAAAAGGCGTTGCACACCTTGCTCTACTTTCAGTTGACTTATAAATTGTATTGAAGTATTGGATTGAAGGGGAACGCTGAACTTCGAAAGTTACTGAAGTTGACAGGCAATTTACCTGCCAGTGTATCCGGTTGGCTTTATCAATTTTACTAACGCTGAAATTATTCAAAGTAATTGGTAAGGCTAATGTGGATGCATTTCTTGGATTCGGAGAAAATACAATGAAATCTGTTGAATTATTATTTTCATCTGCAGCAGGATTGACCCTGCTTGTAGCCGAAGTATTTGTATGAGCCGGAGCATTAGAAGTTTCTGAACAGTTTGCGGAGGTTCCAAACCCAATAAAATCCACAACACCTTCATTAAATGGAATGCATGAGGTATTCAGGGATTTATTAGAATTTACCAATGCGATTTTACCGCCCGCTACATTAATATTAAAATTACCTGAAGCATCTGCAGCAGGCAAATCAGCGCCTAAAGAGCCATCGCTTTGCCCCTTAATTAAATACCAATGATTGGGTTGAAGTATTCCTGAAAGACTAATAACAGTCCATAAGCTACCGGCAGGCGCTGCCAACTGAACTGAATATCCGCTAAGATCTATAGAAGATGTAGAAAAATTAAATAGTTCAACATAGTCATTTTTATAGATACCATTTAAAGTTCCGCCGCCTCCATATACCTCGCATATAACAAGTGCCTTGTTTTGTGCTTTGCAAAAAAATGAAATGATAACAAATAAAATTGTAAAAAAAATTTTCATTTGTATGCTTTAATGGGTTTAGGATTTCAGGATGCAAAGATAATTATAATCCCTGCTGATTTTATACCATTATAAACGAAATTTGAACCAGTAAGGATGCAAAAAACCCCTTCCGCGAAAGTTCTTTGTACAAATGGTTAACAACGAGTAGCTTACATACAGTGTTCTAATAAGAAATCCCTTTAATTCAAAGAAGCTTTTTAATGTAATCCTTAGTCGATTCTTCCGGCATTTTTTATTGAATATATCCAGGTATTATAGAGTATTTGATTTTTAAGAAGTGCAGTTTTTGGCAACAATCTTTTTTGATTGTATTTTACTTTTAAATTTTATTCAACAATGCAACTGGTTCAGGTTTTAAATAACAACTTTGCAAAAGAATTTCTTAAGGTTCCTCTTACTATTTATAAAAATGATCCCAACTTCATTCGTCCTCTTGATAAAGATGTGAATGATGTTTTTGATTCAAAAAAAAATAAAGCATCACGTTTTGGTGAATATGCAAGGTGGCTTATAAAAGACAATGATATTTTTATTGGTCGCATTGCGGCTTTTGTAAATAAAAAATACAGGAATAAAGGTGATGAACAGCCCACCGGCGGGATTGGATTTTTTGAATGCATAAATAATCAACAGGCCGCTGATATGTTATTTGATGTGGCAAAAAGCTGGCTAATGCAACGTGGTATGGAAGCC
Organism: Ginsengibacter sp.; assembly: GCA_040005535.1. Classification (GTDB taxonomy): domain Bacteria; phylum Bacteroidota; class Bacteroidia; order Chitinophagales; family Chitinophagaceae; genus Ginsengibacter. The sequence continues at coordinate 8,757 of JBDTYU010000124.1, forward strand.
ATGGATGGTCCTATAAATTTTGGTGAGCGTGACCGCTGGTGGGGTCTGGTTACAGAAGGCTTTAAACCACCCATATACTTAATGAATTACAATCTTCCTTATTATCAAACACTTTTTGAGAATTATGGTTTCAAAAATTTTTATAACCAAATATGCTGGCATCTTTTTGTAGAGACAAGGCTTAATCAAAAATTTATTGAGCAGAATGAAAAGTATAATGCTAATCCTAAGTTTAAAGCCATCCACGTCAGGAAGAATCAACTACAAAAGTTTGCAAATGATTTTAGCATTGTTTACAACAAAGCCTGGGCAAAACATGAAGGCAATAAACAACTTAATAAAGAGGTGGCTTATAAAATGTTTAAAGCAATGAAGCCTGTAATGGATGAAGACCTGATGTGGTTTGTTTATCATAATGATGAGCCTATAGCTTTTTGGGTAAATCTTCCTGAGCTAAACCAGATTTTTAAATATTTCAATGGCAGGTTTGGTTTTATTGAAAAACTTAAATATATATGGTTCAAAAAAAGGGGCGTTTGCAATAAATTTACAGGTATTGTTTTTGGAGTAATACCAGAGTACCAGGGAAAAGGAATTGATTACTATATGATAACAGAAGGCGCTAAAGTGATTCAGAAACAAAACCAATATAATGAGCTGGAACTGCAGTGGCAGGGCGATTTCAATCCAAAGATGTTAAATATTTCAAGAAATATTGGTGCAAAGCAAAGCAGGATGCTTACTACCTATCGCTATCTTTTCGATAGAAATAAAGAATTCAAAAGACACCCGATTTTGAATTGATCCTCTTCTTCCTGAAGGGATATAAAATATTGTTTACAAACTGTGATATTTCTTTAAGAATTCGTTTCTTAACTTGCAGTCTTAAAATTAATTTTCCCCTTTAGGGGTTTGGGGTATATGGATAAATTTATTGTTTCAGCCAGAAAATACAGACCACAAAACTTCAGTACAGTTGTAGGGCAGTCACATATAACCACCACTCTTAAAAATGCAATTAAAAATAACCAGCTTGCCCATGCATTTTTATTCTGCGGACCACGTGGTGTGGGGAAGACAACGTGTGCAAGAATTCTTGCAAAAACAATCAATTGCGAAAACAGAACTCCTGACGGAGAAGCCTGCAATGTTTGCAATTCCTGTGTTTCATTTGATAATGGTACTTCTCTTAATATTCATGAACTGGATGCTGCCAGCAACAATTCTGTTGATGACATTCGTTCGCTTGTTGACCAGATAAGGTTTGCGCCGCAGGCCGGGGCCTACAAAGTGTATATAGTTGATGAGGTACACATGTTAAGCGCTTCGGCTTTTAATGCATTTTTAAAGACACTTGAAGAACCACCCCCTTTTGCAATTTTTATTTTGGCAACAACGGAAAAACATAAGATAATTCCTACAATATTATCCCGTTGCCAGATTTTTGATTTTAAGAGAATCACTAACCAGGATACTATTGAACACCTGCAGGAAATTTGTGAAAAAGAAAATATAAAAGCCGATAAAGCTGCTTTACATATAATCGCACAAAAAAGTGAAGGCTGCTTAAGAGATGCGTTAAGTATTCTCGATAAAATTGTAAGCTTTACCAATGGGCAACTCACTTATATCAATACGCTTGAGCATTTAAATATACTGGATGAAGATTATTATTTCCGTTTCATGGAAGGTATACAAAAGGAAAGTATAAGCGATACCATTTTACTTTACGATGAAATAAACCGGAAAGGCTTTGAAGGCGATCTTGTATTAAACGGCTTTGCTGAATTTATAAGGAACCTGCTGGTAAGCAAAGATCCTAAAGTAGCCATGCTTCTTGAAGTATCAGAGGGCTTTAAACAACGGTATCTTGAAGTCGCTTTAAAAACAGACGCTGCCTGTTTATTAAGCGCATTAAATATTTTGAGTGAAGCAGAAATTAATTACAGGCAGGCCCGAAATAAACGATTGCATGTAGAACTTACTTTAATAAAGCTCTGCTATCTTCAACAGGCACTTGAATTGGTAAACGACGATGGGCAATTGCATAAAAAAAAACAGATTGACAGTGTAAGGCCCGTTGCTTTTAAATCGATTTCTGTTGTGGCAGTAAGAGGAAAGAATGTATTGTCCAGCCCTGTACAAGTCCTTCAATCAACTAATCAAAAGGTAACAGATTTAAAAAATGGAAAGGATAACGGGCAGCCACAAAAAAATAAAGCTGTACTTATTATTGAAGATAAAATTTCTGAAGGGCAAGCGTCCAAAGCGGTCCCGCCCGGTACTTCTGTGGCTAACGGTAATATACAAACGAAAATAAAAAAAGTAAGCTCTCTTGAAAAAATAAGGGAGCAGGTTGCTCTTGAGAATAAACAAAATGGCAGCAATATTAAAGAACTTAGTGAAGAAGAATTATATGTAGTTTGGGGACTTTATATCGAAGACCTTCGTAAAAATAACAATCACTCCGGCGTTTCAAATTTTAGATCTGCAAGGCTTAATGTGATTGACAATAATTGTATAGAAATTATTACAACAAACAATATTCAGCAAAAATTTATTGAAGCGGAAAGAGCAGCATTGATAGAACACCTGCAAGCATATTTTAATAACCGTTCTCTAATTTACAGGGTAATTATTGAAGAAAATGAAACCAATAATTTAGTGCAGGAAAAACATTTAACTACCAAAGAGCAATATTTAAAAGTCATAGAAGAATATCCTTTGGTAAAACAATTAAAAGACAGGCTGGGGCTGCAACTCGATTACTAAGTGAACTGTCCTCCCTTATGATCTTCTAATTTCACAATTACATTTCTCATCCTTATAATTTAAGTCTTATGTACACAATTCTTGGAGCAGGTGGAGCTATTGCCAATGAATTTTCGAAAGTGCTTTCTCAAAATAATGTTCCATATACTTTAGTGAGCCGTAATCCAAAACCGGTGAATGGCGCATTTACAAAATCTGCTGACCTAACCAACGCAACGCAAACGGCAGAAGCAATAAAAGGCTCATCGATTGTGGTTTTGTGTCCTGGATTAAAATACGATATCCGTATATGGAATGAACAATGGCCATTGATAATGAATAATACAATTGATGCCTGCAAACAGCATAATGCAAAACTTATTTTTTTTGACAATGTCTATATGCTTGGTAAGGTTACAGGAGCTATGACGGAAGCAACGCCTTACAATCCCGTAAGTAAAAAAGGAGATTTACGGGCAAAGATCGCAATTCACTTAATGGATGAAGCAAAAGCGGGAAACATAACTGCACTGATTGCAAGAGCTGCTGATTTTTATGGTCCCAATTGCAATACAAGTGTATTGAACTTATTGGTATTTGATAAAATGGCTAAAGGGAAAAAAGCACAATGGATGGTTAATGATAAAGTAGCTCATTCGTTTACTTTTACGCCAGATTGTGGAAAAGCATTATGGATGCTTTCACAAAAGGAAGATGCATGGAACCAGGTTTGGAATATGCCAACTGCAACGCCGCCACTTACCGGGATAGAAATTGTTTCAATGGCTGCTAAAATTTTCAATGCCTCAGAAAAACATACAACTATAAGTAAAGGAATGATTGGAATGTTAGGGATCTTTATGAGGGTTATGCATGAAATGAAAGAAATGCTTTACCAGTATGACTCAGATTATATTTTTGATTCTTCTAAATTTAATAATGCCTTTAACTTTCAGCCTTCAGCTTATAAAGAAGGATTTGAAATAACTGCCGCAGCGTATCAATCGAAATAATTTAAAATTGATCTGCTTTTATTCTTCCTCAGCCTTACGTGCTTCTTCCTCATACTTATTTTTATGATAACCATGCCTCATACTTTCCCATAGATATTTTAATACAAATAACAAATGGCCATGCTTTTTAAATTGTTTCAAATGACACACTTCATGCCTTACCCATTTTTCATCTTTTATAAATTGCTCTTTTGTTACGTTATAAAGATGAATGGTGCTTCCAATAACAATAGCAACATTTTTTGTTTTCAATTTTTTTGCAGCCAGTTTTGCTATCCATGAATTTTCTTTAATGTTAACTATCATTCTACTTTTTAAACTTGTGGCAGCTTAGCGAAATAATTTTACGCGAGCGCTCTTAAAATTTCTTCACCGTGAATTTTTGATTTGGGCTTTCTGAATATTTTTTGAATCACGCCTTTTTCATCAATCAAAAATGTGGTGCGGTGCAGCCCCATATATTTACGGCCATATAAATTTTTTTCACCCCAAACTCCATATTTTTCAATAATCTTTTTTTCGGGATCTGCAATAAGAGTGAAAGGCAGCTTATATTTCTCCTCAAACTTTTTGTGTTTCTTTTCATCATCAGGGCTAACCCCCAAAACCACGATTCCTTTCTTCTCAAATAATTTGTAATTGTCCCGAAGATTACATGCTTCTATAGTACAGGTAGGCGTATCATCTTCAGGATAAAAATAAAGAACGAGTTTTTTTCCTAAAAAATGTTTAAGCGAAACCATCTGTCCATTTTGATCTTTTGCTGTAAAGTCCGGAGCTTTTTCTCCTTCTGATAAATGTGTCATATTAAAATTTTATCGTGTAAAATGATATGTTTTCGTTGTTGTATTACCGGCTTCATCTTTTACTAAAATTTTTAATTCATGATTGCCGCGACCGCACATTTCATCAAAATTATAAATGAAAGAGTGTCCCTTATCATTTGTAAACATTAACCATCTGCCATCCAGCTCTGCCCTGAAACTTTTTATTTCATCGTTATTATCTTTTGGCGTAAAAATGATTCGTGAAGATTTCGAAAGATTTGAATTATCTCTAAATCCTCCATATATAACCGGAGCAATATCATCAGCAATTAACTCAAAATTTCCAAAGTTCCGGAATTCTGCTGTGAACCATTCACTATCTCCTGCTGCTTTTACAACTTCTGTTTTGTCACCCCATGTTCTTTTAATAAGCATTCTGTCTTTTAATTCTATCGGTACAACCTTACCGGGTTTTATTCTTACAATAAAATAATTGTGCACAGGTACCAAACCAGATTCAACAGAATGTATTCCAGAATAAGCGCCGGGAGAAAACACAGGTTTTTTTGAATACACTAATGCAAATGAATCGTACAAAGCATCTGGTTGTAAAATCATTTCAAAATCTTCTTGCTCTATAATGTTTACAAACCCGGGGTGAAATTCCTGTTGGTTGCGATAAGATCCTGTATCGTTTTGTAATATCGTTTCTTTAACTAAACCTTTTTTTATTTTAAATTCCAGTGTTGATGTATTACCATAAGTATCCTTTACAACAATTTTTATTTGATGCACACTGTCATTAATAAGTTCTATTACACCGTCTCCGCTAAAATCTTTATAAATTCCCTCAGGATAGCCTGGTAACCTTGAAAGGTGTTCAATGAAAGGGCCGCCTGCAGCCCTGGTTTTATAATCAATATGTGCATTTACATATCTTGTTTCATCGTAGGTTATACTGTCAATTTGAAAACCAATAACCGCTTTTTCATCAAGATACAAGATGGCTTCGTAAATTCCGATGAGGTTTGAGGCGCCGTTTACTTTATCATTAGCAGAAATGCCAAAGCTTACCTTGTCAGTATTTATGCTGATAACCGGTTGTGCTGTTGTATAATTTCCATTTATTTTTTTAAGGCTGAATAATTTCGGCGACTGACTGTATGTGCTGATGCATCTATCGTACATGGCTAAACGCAGAATTGCCGGAGCAATATTATCCGCAATTGGGAAACCGAATAAAAGTGGATTAAGAACTTTGTCAGTCTTTGTATCTCTTATTTCAAAATGGCAATGCGGGCCCTGGGAACCACCCGTATTACCACTGTAAGCAATAAATTGTCCTTTCTTAACCTGGAACATTCCGGGAGGAAGGTCAAGAAAAACCTGCCACGACTCTAATTTGTATTGCTGCTCTTTTACGTATTTCCCAAGAGCCGGGTAAAAGTCATTCAGATGGCCATACAATGTTGTTAGTCCATTTGGATGATTAATATAAATTGCTCTTCCAAATCCTGTAGCATCAATGCGCACATGAGATATATATCCATCAGCTGCAGCTTTTACCTGCTTGTTTTGTACCTGGTCAGTGCGGCAATCCAGTCCCATGTGATAATGGTTGGGCCGCAATTCTCCAAAATTTGCAGCAAGCGCAATTTTAGCGTCTACAGGATAAATAAAATATCCCACAGGATAATTTTTTTGAAAAAAAGCCTGCCCGTCTGAACAAAAATATAAAAGTGGGAAAAGAAAAAACAGGAACGATTTATGTAATATATCTTTTTTAGGAAAACTCATTTTCATATAATACAAATCTAACACCGAAAAAATTTAAAAATTATTATCATGAACAAATCAAATACAGTTGCGGGAATTATTCTTGGAGCAGCAGCAGGTGTTGCGCTTTTAAAATTTTTTAGCATGCCTAAAGAAGAAAGAGATGCGTTTATTTCGCATTTGAAAAGTACAACTTCTGACCTTCTTGATAATGCTGAAGAAACTGTGGAAAAAGTTGAACATTATATGGGCCAGGTTAAATTAAAAGGTGAGAATGAATGGATTGATAAACTATACATTTTTAAAAAAATGTTTAAAGATTTTTATGGTTCGCAGCAACGTTTCCTTCTTTAAAAATATTTTCTCCTATTAAAAAGCAGACTATAAATTGGTCTGCTTTTTTTATGTATGCATGTATTCAATTTTCACTTTAGATTTTAATTTCTTTTTTTTTCAACATTTACATTTATTTTTGGCCGCTACACACTTTTACATTCATGCCCCGGGATAAATCCATTACATCAGTTTTGATTATAGGCTCAGGCCCCATCATAATTGGGCAGGCCTGTGAATTTGATTATTCAGGAACGCAGGCTGCACGCAGCCTCCGCGAAGAAGGACTTGAGGTAATACTAATAAACAGCAACCCTGCGACTATTATGACCGACCCCATGATGGCCGATAAAGTTTATCTGCTTCCGCTTACAATTGAAAGTATAGAGCAAATACTTGAAGAAAATAATATTGATGCTGTACTGCCTACAATGGGCGGCCAAACCGCACTTAATCTCTGTAAAGAAGGTGATGAACTGGGTATTTGGCAAAAGCATAATATAAGACTGATTGGAGTAGATATAAAAGCAATTGATAAAGCAGAGGACAGGGAAAAATTCAGGCAATGGATGATTAAAATGAATATTCCTGTTGCCCCTGCAAAAACCGCTAATTCGTTTTTAGAAGGCAAAGAATTTGCACAGGAAATTGGCTTCCCGTTAGTTATTCGTCCTTCTTTTACTTTGGGCGGAACAGGCGGAAGCTTTGTCCATATTAAAGATGAGCTGGATGAAGCCCTGAACCGCGGGCTTACTGCTTCTCCAATGCACGAAGTTCTTGTTGAAAAAGCATTGGTAGGCTGGAAAGAATTTGAATTGGAATTGCTTCGGGATAATAATGATAACGTAGTTATTATTTGCACTGTAGAAAATTTTGACCCGATGGGCATTCACACCGGTGATTCCATAACAGTTGCGCCGGCAATGACCTTGAGCGATACTGCCTATCAAAATATGAGGAACACTGCAATAGCAATGATGCGTGATCTTGGAAATTTTGCCGGGGGTTGCAATGTACAGTTTGCATTGAATCCACAAACAGAACAGTTAATTGCTATTGAAATAAATCCACGGGTAAGCAGGTCTTCTGCATTAGCCAGTAAGGCTACAGGTTACCCTATAGCGAAGATTGCTGCAAAACTTGCTATTGGGTTTACATTGGATGAATTAAAAAATCAAATTACTCAAACTACTTCAGCATATTTTGAACCGGCATTAGATTATGTTATTGTAAAAATACCAAGATGGAATTTTGATAAATTCAAAGGTGCAGATGATACGCTTGGTCTTCAAATGAAATCGGTAGGAGAAGTAATGGCAATTGGAAGAAGCTTTGCAGAAGCTATACAGAAGGCTTGTCAAAGCCTGGAAAATGAAGCAGTGGGTTTAGGTTATTATGGAAAAAGCTTAATGTATGCAGAAGAAATTATTGAATACATTAAAATTCCAAAATGGGACCGCATCTTTAGAATTAAAGATGCATTGATGATTGGCGTAAGTGTTCGCCGCATTTGTGAGTCGACCGGAATTGACAGGTGGTTTATTTACCAGATTCAAAAAATATGTAATTGTGAAAAGGAACTGTTGAAAGTAAACCTGGAAACTATATCTCCTGAACTTTTAAATAAAGCGAAACAACTTGGCTTTGGTGATGAACAAATTTCAAGAATCATGAAAGATGGAAGCACAGATGAAGATATTTATAAAAAAAGAAAAGAGCTTGGTATTACAAGAGTCTATAAAATGGTAGATACATGCAGCGCCGAGTTTGAGGCGAAAACGCCTTATTTTT
>JBDTYU010000125.1:0-2994 GCA_040005535.1 Ginsengibacter sp.
CCGGGTCGCAATACATCAAGCCCTGTAACCATACTTCTGAAATTGTTCCACCCTGCAAGTATTACCTGCACTACATGAACCACAAAAAATAAAGTAAAAAGTATAGTAAGGATAAAATGCTCTGCCCGCGCCCATTCGTAGCCTCCCAAAAGCCAGCATAAAGTATGGAACTGCACAGGCTTATAAATAGCAAGGCCCGTGAGCAGCGAACCTATACCCATAAAAATTACACCGGTATATGACATTCTTTGTGCGGCGTTATATTTCTTTTGCGGGGGAGCCGTTTTGCGGATATGGAGATCGTGTAATACCACGAGAAAAGATTCTTTTAAAGATTTTTTATTGGGGAATATTAATCGCCACTCTCCCGAAAAAATGAGATATAGTACATAAACAAATCCATTAATAGCAAATAGCCACATAAAAACAAAATGGAAATTCATACCTTCTGCAAGCCTGAAAGGCAGATGTAATGCTTTATAAAATGAATCGGGAAAAAATTTTAGAACTGTTTTATTGCCCCATCCGACACGATACACATCGTTAGCCCAGTAAATTAAAATTCCACTCCAGATCATAATAGCAATCACAGGAAAATTTATCCAGTGAAACCATCGTATAGCAAGAGGATGTTTTTTAATAACTTTTTTCATTACCCGAAAATAAAGCTATTTCAAGGATTTTATTATTACACCACTAATTATTTAATAAAGCATAACCATATAAATGATTGTACTTCTCACAGTGTATGAGGGCGTATTTATAAACTTTAAAATCAGGTGTACCGGGAATATTATAAAGTTGATTCCCGTTAGTAGATTGAAGATCTCCGAGCTTAATAAAGTTTGATGGAAACATTTCTTTGGAGATATAAACTTTAAGGTCTGGCCCATTGGTAGTTTTGAAGCTGGTTAGTGATAATACATATTTTCCTTCTTTAACATATACGTTGGCATTGCCGCTAACTGTCCCGGAAGGCCCGCTCATAAAAACACCCTGGTAAACCAATTTTGTTGTGGTATCTGTTGCATCTATAATTTGATTGAGGGTTTCTGTAGAAGCCTTTTTGCAGGATGAAATAAAACCTCCTCCAATGAATGCAATAAAAAGAATAAAATTTTTCATAAATAGATTTAAGATTATAAAACGAAATGCATGGACATTTTATTTTTTATCAAAAGTTAACGAAGCAGAATTAATGCAATAACGCAGGCCGGTTGGGTTTGGGCCATCAGTAAATACATGACCCAGATGAGCGCCGCAACGATTGCAATGTACTTCGGTTCGTTCCATCAAAAAACTTTCGTCTTTTGATTCACCAACATTTTTTTCATTAGCAGGTTGATAGAAACTTGGCCAGCCAGTACCACTTTCAAATTTGGTATCAGATGTAAATACTCCCTCACCACAGCAAACACATTTGTAAATTCCTTCCTGATGATTATCCCAATATTTACCTGTAAAAGCAGCTTCGGTGCCTTCTTCACGGGTTACGTCGTATTGTAAAGAAGTTAGTTGGTTTTTCCATTCAGCATCAGTTTTCATCACCGGGTAATTAATTTGTTTTTTTTGAGCGCAGCTAAATAAGGTAAACAATACAGGAACCAACAATGTTATACAATTTTTCATTGTATTAAATTCACTTTTGAGTTTATAATTAACTTTGATATTTATATACGTCGTATCGTTTCAATTGGTTGCATAAATTCATGAACAATTCTGCATAAAAAAGTTAATATGGGGGTATGGAGACAAATAGCTGAATACCTTTGGATCAAAAAAAAAGATCCCAATACTCCACGCACTAAATGGATTGGATACATGCATGGTATAAATCGTCTTTCCATCCTGCTTTTTTTACTGGCCATCATTATTATCATTATCAAATTGTTGAGGAGATAATATTTATAAGATGTAGCAGTCTGTCAACCATCAACCTTCTGCATCCCTTGCATAGATTTGCAAAGGGGTAAATTTAAATTATGAACGAATTGGAAATACACGATGATGCTGAAGAACTTTTTGAAAGGCTCACCATTATTTGCGCAAAGGGACAGGATGCATTGAGGATTGATAAATTTTTAATGAATCGCATTGAAGGTGTTACAAGAAATAAAATTCAGCAGGCTATAGAAGCTGAAAGAGTTTTAGTAAATGACCAACCAATAAAATCTAACTATAAAGTAAGGCCCGATGATAAGATCGTGATTTATGAAACTTACCTGCCGGAGAGCACTGAAATTATTCCCGAAAATATTCCTTTCAAGATTGTGTATGAAGATGAAGAGGTAATGGTTGTTGACAAGGAAGCCGGTATGGTGGTACATCCCGGTAGTGGTAACCGCGGTGGCACATTGGTGAATGCAGTAGCCTGGTATTTAAAACAGCAAAATCCTTCTGTTACCGAAACTGAGCTAGCCCGTTTTGGACTCGTTCACCGGATAGATAAAAACACAACAGGCCTTTTGGTAATGGCCAAAACACCAAAAGCAATGACGGGTCTTGCAAAGCAATTTTTTGATCACACTGTACATCGCCGTTATGTTGCATTAGTGTGGGGAGATTTTGAAAATGATGAAGCCACTATTAATTCTCATGTAGGACGACATCAGCGATTTAGAAAATTATTTACTTCATATCCCGATGGTGAGCATGGTAAAGAAGCGATTACGCATTACAAGGTTCTTGAAAAATTTAATTATGTAACTCTTGTAGAATGCAGGCTGGAGACTGGCCGTACGCACCAGATACGGGTTCACATGCAATCCATCGGGCATCCTGTTTTTAATGATGACTTTTATGGTGGTGATAGAATTGTAAAAGGAACTGTATTTACTAAATACAAGCAGTTTGTGGAAAATTGTTTTGCGCTTTGTCCGCGTCATGCGCTGCATGCACAGCAACTTGGCTTCATACATCCTGCTACAAAAAAACAAATGAATTTTGAAAGTGAATTACCTGATGATATGAGAGCGGTAATTGAGAAGTGGAGAA
>JBDTYU010000126.1:0-4907 GCA_040005535.1 Ginsengibacter sp.
GTGCCGGATACTTTAGTGCAGGTAACAAGTAACAAGATCGCTTTTTTATCCATTGATATGAATTGCATAGCTCCTGAAATAGCAGCGTTAAATTATTTTTGGGATAAACTATCAAAGGGGGGAATAATAATATTGGAAGATTATGCTTATGTAACCTGCGATTTACAATATGAAGCACACAATAACTGGGCAAAAAAAGTGGGCATACAAATACTGACTTTACCAACCGGGCAGGGACTTATTTTTAAATAATTACCGTTTGTATAAATGAAAATTTTAATTACCGGGGCAAATGGATTTATTGGATCTTACTTAGCTTCTTTCTTTTTAAAAAAAGATGATGAAGTTATTGCAACTTCCAGGCACTTTCATGAGTCAACAAAAGCATTACTTCATGAAGCAACATTAATTGATTTAGATGTATTAGATAAAACGGGATTGAATAAACTTTCTGTAGAGGCAGATGTAATTATTCACGCCGCTACTTCAAACGATATCATTTCAAAGGATACTTTAAAAGGGATAGAATTATCTGCTGTTGGTACAAAGAACATATTGGATCTTGCAATACAAAATAAAATTCCAAAGGTTATCGTGTTTTCTACTTTGCAGGTTTATGGCACTGAGTTATCCGGTACAATTAATGAAGACTCACCCTTGCTTTACCAAAATGATTATGGATTAAATCACCTGTTTGGAGAAATGTATGCTGAACTGTATTCGCGACAGGGAAAAGTACATGGGGTTACTGTGAGGCCTGCCAATGTTTATGGCCGTACTTTAACTAATGCTTTTAACCGTTGGAGTTTGGTGCCAGGCTGCTTTTGTAAAGAAGCTCATGAAACCGGTACCATTACCATAAAATCATCGGGCAGGCAAATGAGAAATTTTATAAACCTGCAAAACCTGGGTAACGCGGTAAACTGTATTCTGCAACATTTTCCTGATAAATACGAATGTTATAATTTAGCGTCTTCCCGGGCTAATACAATGATAGAAGTGGCTGAAAAAGTGAAACAGGTTTATGAAAAGTTATATCAAAAGCCGGTGCAATTGAATGTTTCCGGAACCGAACCGCATGTAACCAATTCATTTGAAATTAGCATGGATAAGCTGAAGAGGATAGGTTTTACAGAAGATGAAAATTATACATTAGAATCTGAGATAGAACAAATATTTAATTATCTAAAATTAAAATAAGACGATGAATCCTATTGAGCAATTTAATGAGGAAAGAGCAGAAGCTATGGAACGGATGGGTAAGGATGATGCATTGAAACAAAAGTCTATAGAATGGATGCTGCATTCTGATAAATATAAGTACACATATAATTTCACGTGGATGGGAAGGCCGATTATTAAATACCCGCAGGATATACAAATAATGCAGGAATTGATCTGGGATGTAAAGCCCGATCTCATCATTGAAACAGGTATTGCGCATGGTGGTTCTATCATTTTTTCATCAAGCATGATGGAGTTGCTTGGCAACGGGGGAAAAGTAATTGCAGTAGATATTGATATCCGGAAACATAACAGGGATGAAATAGAAAAGCACCCAATGATGAAAAATATCACCATGCTTGAGGGATCTTCTATTGATGAAACCATTGTTCGGCAGATTGCAGATTATGCCAAAGGATTTAAAAAAGTAATGGTAGTATTGGATTCCAATCACACACACGATCATGTATTGCGTGAACTGGAATTATATACCCCATTGGTTAGTTTGAATTCATACATTTTACTACCTGATACATTTGTTGAATTTTTTCCGAAAGGCTATGTGACTGACAGGCCATGGGATGTAGGTAATAATCCTTACACGGCAATGGAAGCATTTTTAAAAACTTCCACAGCTTTTATAAAAGACGAAGCAATCACTAACAAATTATTAATAACAGAAGCATTGGGTGGAGGATACTTAAAGAGAGTTCATTAAAGATGTTTTTATGCACCAATGAATGAAGTAAAAGATACACATAATAATATACAAGCCAATAGGGAACCTTTAGTAACTATTGGCTTGCCTGTTTATAACAGGCCCGCAGGACTTAAAAAATGTCTGGAAAGTATTTTACAGCAAACTTATTCCAATCTTGAAATCATCATATCAGATAATAACTCAACTGATGAAGCGGTACAGCAAGTAATAAAACAGTATGCTTTAAAAGATGCGAGGATAAAGCCTTTCAGGCAAAATGAAAACATTGGGTTAGAGGAAAATTTTAATTTTGTTTTTGCAAGGGCATCTGCAGATTATTTTATCTGGATGAGTGATGATGATTATTTTGAGGTTAATTATATAACCGAATGTGTATATTTTTTAGAGCGCAATCCTGATCACGTTTTATGTTCGGGCATCGCTAAATATTATTCCGGTAATGATTTTATATCTAATGAAAAGATGTTTAAAGTAGATCAGCGAACTCCTTTTGCAAGACTGTTTAATTATTTTTCCAAAGCAGGTAAGAATGGAAATTTTTATGGAGTCTTTCGTAACCATCTGTTACAGCAAAAACCCATCGGAATACATGTTGGCAGCGACTGGTCTTTTATGGCTAAACTGGCCATATTGGGTAAACTTTCTTTTGTTGCGACTACCTGTTATCACAGGTCGGCAGAAGGCAATTCGGGTACAAGAATTAAAATGGTAAAAAAATTCGGGCTGAATAAATTTAAAAATATTTTTTTTGAGACGTACTCAGCATTGGTAATTTCTACCAATATTTTTAATGAAGCAGCGACAGGTGCTAAATTCAATTATGTACAACGTAAGTTAATTGTGATAATGATCTTTTTCCAGATCAACTTTAAACTTTTTGTGAATTTTTTAAAAAAGAAATCTGGTAGAAATAATTTTAAATAATGTCTGCAATTGCTTCTTTAATTTTCTTCTTTTATAGAACATGAGCATCCGGTTTCTTCTTTCTTATAACATACATAACTATAGCTGCTATAACAGATAATATAACAATAATGTTACTCCATATAGTTATAGTTCTTCCTGTCGTAAATGATTTTGGCTCAAAGCGAAATTCAATCTGATGATCTCCCGCAGGCACATACATACCCCGTAAAACGTAGTTAGTCTTTACATAATCTGCTTTTTGTCCATCAATAAAAGCATTCCATCCTGCAGGATAATAAACTTCACTAAACACGGCAAATTGAGCAGTGGCGCTATGAAAGCTATAGTCAATTTTATCATTAAGATTTTGCTTCAGTTTTATAGATGCTGAAGAATCAGGAACAGGAGACTGCTTTATTTTTGATTGATACATTTTTTCAATCACTGCTGTATCTTTAAGATGAGTGCTGTCAAGTGCCTGCATTTCTTCATCAGCATTATCAACATATTTTATTCCTTTTACAAGCCATGCATTTCCAAAAGCAGCAGGATTCAGTTGTGCAACAGGTTTACCGGTCTGTGGGTTTTGAACGATAGAATATTTTGTATTCATCATATTATAAACCTGTTCATTTCCTTTGCTCAGTTGCCTTTCAATTAAATCATTATATAATCCCAGCATTGCAGGATGATAACCACCAATAGAATTATGATGATAAGAAGTTCTTGAATCACTGTAGAAGGGATTGCCGGCTGTTTGATCAAAGACGCGAAAATTTGCATGATCAGGATCTTTTAAAATTTGCTGATCTGCCTCGGTTGGTATAAAGGCCGATTCAAAATCGCTGTCTTCTACAAAACTATCAGCATTCAAATATTTACTGTCAACACTTAGCAGATCATAAGATGATAATACAATTAATCCTGCTATTAAAATAACAGGCTTTATTTTTCCTTTAATGAATAAACCAATTAGAACAACTGCCAATGCAATTAGTAAAATAGATTTGAGCAAATAAGTACCCATAAGATTTTTTCTGTCAGCATGCAAAGCCGTTATAGCTTGCCTCCCAAATTCATCTGCCTGTTGTAAAAGCTGCGCCGGTGGCTCCTGGCCCTGTGGTACCTGCTGCAACATACTTTGTTTAAAATTTTCTTTTAGGTCTTTATCATGTGTTGAGTTAAATGCGGCAGTAAAATAAAACCCGGTTAAAACCAATAACAAAGCGCCGGTAACGATAACGGCTAAACGCAGTTTTTTCCATGCTTCACTAAAATCAATTTCATTTATTAATTGATTAACTGCAAGTACACCCAGGAAAGAAAAACAAAATTGAGGAATGACCAGCGACATGGTAACCGCCCTGAATTTATTGTAAAAAGGAAGATGGTCAAAAATGAAATAGTTGATTCCTTTCAAATTGGCTCCCCACGCCAATAATATTGCAACAGCACTTGCTATAACGATCCACCATTTATGCCAGCTTTTTACATAAATCAATCCGAATATAAAAAGAAAGCACACAATAGCGCCAAGATAAACGGGCCCTGCTGTGGAAGGTTGATCGCCCCAGTATGAATAAGCATTTGCATACTGAATTGCGTTATCTTCCTGCATGCCTGCTTCAGTAAGTTTTTCTACAAATTTTGATGAAGAGCTGTATTCCTTACCATCTGAGCCACCACCATATAAACCTGGTACTATAAAAGTGAAAGTTTCGCCCAATCCATAACTCCATCTGAAAGCCTCTGCTTTATCGAGGCCCCCTTTGGTTTTGTTTTCCGAACTCTTTGCAGGTGTAAGCTCAGATCTTCCACCCCTGGTGCTTTCTTTAGCATACTCATAAGTTGGCATCATACTTACTGCATTACAAGCCAGACCCAATATGCCTGCAACTAATCCAAGCACTACTGCTTTTAATGCAGGAGATATATTTTTTTCTCTGTACGATTTAATAATAAATGCTAAGGATAAAAAGCCTGCTATCATTAATGTATAGTAAACAACCTGTAAATGATTTTGGCCAATCAGCAAAGCTGAAAATAAAGCGGTGAC
>JBDTYU010000127.1:0-16170 GCA_040005535.1 Ginsengibacter sp.
AATAAATGGAAAATAATACTTCTTTGCAACAGCAGCTTTTAGAAGCAGGTGTTCATTTCGGTCACTTAAAAAAGAAATGGAATCCTAAAATGTTACCTTATATTTTTGCTGAGAAAAAAGGTATTCACATAATTGACCTCAATAAAACAGTTGAAGGTATGCAGGAAGCTGCTGCGGCATTAAAATCTATTGCCAAAAGTGGGAAAAAAATCATGTTTGTTGCAACGAAAAAGCAGGCTAAAGAAATTGTAACAGAAGCAGCAAAGAGGGTTAATATGCCTTTTGTAACAGAACGATGGCTTGGTGGTATGCTTACCAATTTCAATACAGTTCGCAAGAGTGTAAAGAAAATGCAGAGCATTGAAAAAATGCTTAACGATGGTACATTGGATAGTATTACAAAAAAAGAGCGCCTCACACTTACCCGCGACAGAGATAAAATGGAAAAGGTACTAGGCGGTATTGCACAAATCAGTCGTGTTCCCGCAGCTTTATTCATGGTCGATATAGGTCATGAGCATATAGCTCTTGCGGAAGCAAAACGACTTAACATCACAACTTTTGGAATGGTTGATACCAATTGCGATCCCAATAAAGTAGAATTTTCAATTCCGGCCAATGATGATGCTACCAAATCAATTGCTATCGTAACCAATTATATTATTGCAGCAATAGCCGAAGGGCTGGCAGAAAGACAAGCAGAAAAAGCTGAAGAAACTGATGATACCGAGGACGGTAATACAGATGCTATAAAGTTTGACATGGGCAATGATGAAGATAAGGAACGTCGCCGGGGTGGCGGTGGACCAGCTGGTGGCGGCAAAGGACGTGGCCCGGCGGGACCTCAAAAACGTCGTGTAGCAGGTCCAGGGGCAGGAGGTAACAGACCTGGCGGACCAGGAGGTCGCAGATAAACCTCTGCCACTAAAGAGCTTGAAGAAAACATAAAATATTATTCATTTAAAAATTAGTTCGCCTAAGGCGAATGTAGGATATGACCACAACAATAACAGCAGCAGATATAAATAAATTACGTCAGCAAACGGGTGCTGGTATGATGGATTGCCGTAAAGCTTTAACAGAATCTGACGGAGATTTTGAAACAGCAATAGATTATTTAAGAAAGAAAGGACAAAAAGTAGCAGCACTTCGTGGAGATCGTGAAGCAAAAGAAGGTGTTATAATAGCACAAACTTCTTCCGATAATAAGACAGGATATATTATAAATGTAAGCTGCGAGACTGATTTTGTAAGTAAGAATGCAGAATATATTGCTTTTGCACAATCAATAATGGATGCCACAATAGCCAACAACGTAAAGAGTATTGAAGATATTAATAAACTTAGCGTTGGCGGTGAACCGCTGTCTGATAAATTAAATGAGCAAATTGCTAAAATTGGTGAAAAAATTAGTGTTTCTAAATTTGAAAAATTGGATGCACCCTTTGTAGCGGCTTATATTCATGGTTCTTATAGAATGGGAGTTTTAGTTGGCTTCAATAAAAAAACCGAAGAAGCGGGTAAAGATGTTGCCATGCAAATTGCTGCAATGAATCCTATAGCTGTTGATGCTGATTCAGTACCTGCAGAAACAATTGCCCGGGAAAAAGATATTGCAATTGAACAGGTAAAAGCTGAAGGCAAGCCGGTTGAAATGGCTGAAAAAATCGCCATAGGTAAAATAAATAAATTTTTTAAAGAAAGCACATTACTTGCACAGCCTTTTGTAAAAGACAACAACAAATCTGTAGCAGACTACCTGAAAAGCATAGACGCAGATTTAAAAGTGATTGAATTTAAAAGAGTCGCCTTGGGATAGCGGTTCATTATACTGCATATTTATACAGCTTAATGGAATTATTTATTCTTGAATTTCAAAAGCTTATATAGTTAATTTTCGAAATAAATATTACACATTTACTACCTGCACTGCTGTACCATAGCATAAAACTTCTGTAACACCATTCATCACTTCATTAGCATCGTATCTTATATTAATGATGGCATTGGCGCCCTTTTCATTTGCATGTTGAATCATATGCTGATAAGCTTCTACCCTTGTTTTTTCGCAGAGATCAACATAAATTGAAATTGTTCCTCCGAACAATGTTTGCAATCCACCGGCAATATTACCAAACAGGCTGCGTGATCTTACCGTTATACCACGCACAATACCTAAATGTTTTGTAATCCTGTATCCCTCGAGTTGGTTGCTTGCTGTTATAAGTTGTTCGTCTACCATAATTATTTGGGTTATCCTCAAATTTAACATACTTTTTCCGGAAGCATTTTATTAGCATCGTTTTTGTTTTTGGTTGTTCGTACTTTGCAGTCCTTTGGTTTTCATTTAAAATATTTACTTAATCAGATGTTACAAACCGCAGAAGACATTCGCCTGCTGAATGAAAAAATAAATCATTCGGCTTCCTTTATTGATAAAATTCATGCTGAAATCGGAAAAATAATTGTTGGCCAGAGCCATATGGTGGAACGTCTTTTGATTGGCCTTTTAAGTAACGGTCATATTTTGCTGGAAGGTGTACCCGGCCTGGCTAAAACCCTTTCAATAAAATCACTGGCAGGCACTATTAATGCGCATTTCAGCAGAATTCAGTTTACTCCCGATCTTTTACCTGCTGATGTAATTGGTACTATGATCTACAATCAGCAAAAGAATGAATTTATGGTTCGCAAGGGACCTATTTTCGCCAACTTTATTCTTGCGGATGAAATTAACAGGGCCCCGGCAAAAGTTCAGAGTGCTTTACTGGAAGCCATGCAGGAGAGACAGGTAACTATAGGCAACCATTCTTATCCCCTTGAAGAACCATTCCTGGTATTGGCAACTCAAAATCCCATTGAGCAGGAAGGAACCTATCCTCTGCCGGAGGCACAGGTTGACAGATTCATGTTAAAAGTGATTATTGATTATCCTACTAAAACAGAAGAACAATCTATCATTCGTCAAAATGTGCAGGGATTAAAACAACCCACCATCAACGCTGTCGTGTCAACATCCGAAATATTAAATGCCCGCGAATTGGTAAGGCAGGTTTATATGGATGAAAAAGTTGAGCAATACATTATTGATATTGTATTTGCCACACGTTATCCCGATACCTATAATTTGCCTAAGCTAAAGCCATTGATTTCTTTTGGGGGTTCTCCAAGAGCCAGCATCAATCTTGCTTTAGCAGCAAAATCTTATGCATATTTAAACAAGCGGGGTTATGTAATTCCTGAAGATGTGAGAAATGTGTGTAAAGATGTTTTGCGGCATCGCATAGGACTTACTTATGAAGCAGAAGCTGAGAATGTAAATGTAGAAATGATTATTACGGAAATATTAAAAATGGTAAATGTACCATGAGGTGTGAGATATCAGATATCAGGTATCAGGAAAGCCATGGGCATTGATCTTCAATTATGGGATCAACAATATTTAAAATAATTAATAGTCATAATAATCCATGTCCCTCTCCTGAGCTTGTCGAAGGATGGAGAGGGGTTGGGGTGAGGCCATGTTAACAACCGCAGACATAATAAAAAAAGTAAAAGAGCTGGAGATCATTAGTAAAAGGATCACCACGCATCTTTTTACCGGCGAATATCACTCTGCGTTTAAAGGCAAAGGCATGCGCTTCAGAGAAGTTCGTGAATATTCCGATGGAGATGATGTACGATTTATTGACTGGAACGTAAGCGCCCGTTTTTCGCATCCTTTCACCAAAGTATTTGAAGAAGAAAGAGAGCTTACAGTTATCCTGCTTGTTGATTTGAGTTCAAGCGCATTATTTGGTACCATACAAAACACTAAAAGGGACCTCATCACAGAAGTGGGGGCAGTCCTCACATTCAGCGCTATTAATAATAACGATAAGGTAGGAGTTATTTTTTTTAGTGATAAGGTTGAAAAATATATACCGCCTAAAAAAGGGAAAGAGCATGCTTTATATATTGTGAGAGAGCTACTAACGGCACAGCCTAAACGAAGTGGCACTAATATCAGCGAAGCTTTAAAATTCTTTTCAAGATCAAACAGGCATAAAAATATTGCATTCATCATGAGTGATTTTATTGATGAGCATTATGAAGATAAGCTTCGTGTAATGAGCAGCAGGCATGATGTTATTGGTCTTAAAATTTATGATAAAATGGATATGCAGTTACCTGATATTGGCATGCTGGAGGTTGAAGATCTTGAAACCGGGAAAGTACAATGGCTCGATACATCAGATGTTATGGTTCGCCACGGTTACCAGCAAAATTTTATGCAGCAAAGTGAAAACTGTAAAAATATTTTTAAAAAATCCGGGGCGGATTTACTGCACTTACGCACAGATGAAGACTATGTGAAAATTCTGCAACAGTTTTTTTTAAGAAGGAAATAACGAGAAAAGAAAAGTAATTGAACAAAAGCGTTTATCATAGATGGTTAGTTGCAGTCATGTTTCTTATAAGCCTGTTCTACAAACAGAATATTTTTGCGCAGCAGCCTCTAATAAAAACTTCTATTGATAAAAGTAAAATCCTTATTGGCGAACACTTACATTACAAAGTTTCAACTTCAATGCCTGATAACACATACAGGCTTTCCTGGTTTACGCTTCCTGATAGTATGGGACATTTTTTGGTGGTACGTCAAAATAAAATCGATTCCTCATTTGCTAATGGAAACATAAATTTTAGTCAGGATATTACGCTTACCAGTTTCGATTCTGGAATACAGATTATACCCCCGCTTGTTTTAGATATTGAACAGCTACGAAGTGATACCGCATTTAATTTAATTACCGATTCAATTCCTATACAGGTTTCTTTCTCGCCAATGGACAGTGTTAAAACCTTTCATGATATAAAATCAATTATAGAAGTAAAAAAAGAGTGGCCGTGGTGGTGGTGGGCTTTATTAGCCGTTGCGATTTTACTATTAATATTCTGGATAAGGTTCCTGGTTAAATTTTTCAAAAAGAAGCCGGTTTCTACAGAGTTATTCAATTCAAAGCTGGCACCTTACGAAGAAGCTATGCAATCTTTAAACGATCTTCAAAACCAACAATTACTTCAAAAAAATGAACCCGATAATTATGGGGTAAAACAATATCATACAAGGCTCAGCGAAATCCTTAAAAGATACCTTTCAAGAAAAACAAAAACGTATAAACTGAATCTCACTTCCGATGAGATATTGATGGAGCTTGAGGAATATAGTCCCGGAAAAGAACAACTTTTTGCTTTTGCAAATTGCCTTCGCATGAGCAGCGCTGTAAAATTTGCTAAGTACATTCCTCCGCAAAATGAAAGTGAAAAATGTTTGGAACAAACAAAAGAAATGATATCAGAAATAAATAAAAACTTTAATAAGAAAGCTGAAAGTGATATTTGATTATTTCAATAATATAACATTTGGGCAACCGCTTTTTTTTATTTTGTTTGCCACTATTCCTTTTCTAATCTTCTGGAAAATAACAAAAGGAAAAAAGCAGACAGCAGCCATCCGAATTTCAACAACGAAGGGTTTGTCTAAAACACGTTCCTGGAAAAATACTTTTCAAAATTTGCCTTTCATTTTAAGATTAATTGCATTAAGCTGTATCATAATAGCGCTGGCCAGGCCGCAAATAAAATTTTCAGAACAACAGTCAGAAGGTGAGGGAGTGGATATTGTTTTGTGCATTGATGTAAGTGGCAGTATGACGGCGCAGGATTTTACACCCAACAGAATGGAAGCCGCAAAAAAAGTTGCAGAAGATTTTGTTAACAGCAGGCCTAATGACAGAATTGGGATTGTAATTTTTTCGGGAGAAAGCTTTACACAATGCCCGCTTACAACAGATCATTATGTATTGACAAGCCAGATTGAACAAATAAGAAATGGATTGCTTGAAGATGGTACTGCAATCGGTAGTGGGCTGGCAACCAGTGTTGACAGGCTAAGGAACAGCAAATCAAAAAGCAAAGTTGTTATACTTTTAACGGATGGTATTAATAACGGCGGTCTTATTGATCCTGCAACAGCAAAGGAGATAGCAAAAACATTCAAGGTAAAAGTGTATACCATTGGAGTAGGAACAGATGGTTATGCGCCCACACCTGTAAGCACACCAATGGGTATTGTTATGCAGAATGAAAAAGTTGCCATTGATGAAAAGCTTTTGAAGAATATTGCAGATGAAACAGGCGGAAAATATTTCAGGGCTACCGATAATAAAAGCCTTCAAAACATTTACACTGAAATCGATCACCTTGAAAAATCGAAAGTCGAAATAACTACCTTTCACCGTTTTACAGAAAAATTTTATCCTTTCATTTTTGCTGCGCTGGCATTGTTATTACTGGAAATTATTTTAAGATTTACACTGTTTAAAAAATTTCCTTAAGTGAAATGACACGAATTTTTTCACGAATAACACGAATTTTACCAATTAACTAATAAACCCAGTTAACTAATAAACCGATTAACATTTCTTGATGAACGCTATTGTTTATAAATCCACAGGAAGCTGGTATATAGTAAAAAATGAAAATGGAGATATTTATAATGCCCGTATAAAAGGCAAATTTAAAATTGATAATATTACCTCTACCAACCCGTTGGCAGTTGGTGATAAGGTTGATGTTGACAAAGAAGACATTCAGGAAGAATCGGTTGTCATTACAAATATTTACGCAAGAAAAAATTATATTACCAGGCAATCGCCCCACAATAAACACCAGCATCACATTATTGCTTCTAATCTTGATCAAAGTCTTTTATTTGCGACGCTTAGAGATCCTAAAACTTCGCAGGGATTTATAGACAGGTTCCTGGTGGCATCCGAAGCATACCACGTTCCGGCAATTATTGTTTTTAATAAAAGCGACTTGTATAAAAAAAAGGAGCAGGAAAAACTTGAAGAACTGAAATGCATTTATGAGGCAAATGATTACAAAGTTTTATCAATGAGCCTTGAGCAAAATATCGGTGTGGAAGAAGTCAAAAAACTTCTGAAGGATAAAATAACCTTATTAAGCGGACATTCAGGAGTTGGCAAATCTTCTTTTATTAATATAATTTTTCCGGAGCTTATTTTAAAAACACAGGATGTAAGCGACTGGAGCGGGAAAGGCCTTCATACTACAACGTTTGCTGAAATGTATGATTTGCCTTTTGGAGGAAAAATAATTGATACACCGGGCCTTCGTGAATTTGCATTAATGGATATTGAAAAAAATGAATTGTCTCATTATTTTCCTGAAATGAAAGCCTTAATAAATGAATGTCGTTTCAATAATTGTATGCATATTGAAGAGCCGGGGTGTGCAGTAAAACAAGCCGTAGAGGAAGGAAAAATTTCTGCTGACAGGTATATCAGTTACTTAAATATTCTGGGAACGATTGATACAAAGAAGTGGTGAAAGGCCATCCCTCTTATCAGTATAATTGTGAAAGTCCCTACTGAAGCCCTTCTCAAAAGAAATAGGCCCCATCCCAACCCTTCCCCGAAGGGGAAAAACTAACTTAGGTAGAGCAATTAAAAAATAATTTGTGAAAAATTATGTTATCCGTGGCGAAAAATTTAGTGAGTTTACTTGTCCCACTTCAGCGACACGGGCTTTTAATATGCATTCCTTTCTAAAAATTTCGCCACCTCACATACAGCTTTATTTTCTTTGGCCATAACTTTTGCCCTGTGTGGTAAAATAGATACACCGTTAAAAATATTATAATGCAGTGTAAGAAAATGATCTTTATATTTAAAATCCCAATCCAATGTGTCAGTATCATCAACCTGGTTCATAAACTTCACATTTAATCCATCTTCTAAAGAGTCTGCAATTGAATAAAATTTAGAAATTCCGCAATTGTCGTCTATCACAGCTTCTGTTCCTCCGAAATTTGTTTTTAAATGATAACACATAGAGTTGGGTTGGATTATTTGTATAGTATTATTGTATCTGCTTATTATTATGACTTAAATTTCCCTGCTTTTTTTGCAGCTTTAATAGCGGCTTTATCCCCGGATAAAATCCTTTCAGCTCCCACATTTTTTCCATTGCCAGGACATCCATACTTTTCGTTCTTTTTAAATACTGAACATCCTGAAAGCATCATTAAACAAAAAAAAGCTAAAAATATTTTCTTCATTACAAATATTAAGATGCAAAGTTTACATTCTTCTTTGGCAGTGCAATGTTAAGATGTACTTAAATAATGAGCCTAAATCTTATCAATAAAACATTTCTTTCTTACACTTTAAACCATTCAGCATACATAACGTAATTATTAGCTATCCGGTTTATTTCACCACTTACCATTTCCTCTGGAATATTTTTCACTTTTTTAGCAGGAACCCCGGCATAAATACTTCCGGGCTCTACAAAGGTATTTTCAAGTACAACGGCCCCGGCAGCAATAATACTGTTACTGCCTATTTTGGCGTGGTCCATCACAATGGCTCCCATACCTATAAGAACATTATCATCTATAACGCATCCATGTACGATTGCATTGTGTCCGATGCTCACATTATTTCCTATAGTAGTTGCCGCCTTCATATAGGTGCAATGTATAACTGCCCCATCCTGAACATTCACTTTGCTTCCCATGCGTATGCTGTTTACGTCTCCCCTTACCACCGCATTAAACCATACACTGCAGTCATCGCCCATTATTACATCACCGGCAATAGTGGCATTTGGAGCAATATAACAGTTATTGCCAAACGATGGTTTTATACCTCTCACTTCAATTATTAAAGACATTTTTTTGTTTTTGTTTACAAGCGATAGTTCTTTGGGTATCCCAGTTGTGTCACTCCCTTGTACAATTGGTTCTTCAGGGATCTTTTTAGTAACACAAAGAACGTAATGAATTCGCAAAGAACGCAATGAAAAACTTTACAAACGTTTGCGTTTCTTTTTGCGATCCAATTTTCTTAAACAATAATTAAGCAGCAACCAGGATAAAATTTAAAAACTAAGACTTCAATTAATTCCTGTACTAATTTCGTACAAAATTCGTGAATCAAGGTAACCCCGACATCGTACATCAAACATCATAAATCATATATTCATTTTGACCAATCGCCAGATATTTTTGAATCATATAGCACAAACTTCTTCTGCACCATTAACCCTTGAAATTGTAAAAGCCGAAGGATGCAAATTGTACGATATTAATAACAAAGAATACATTGACCTTATTGGCGGAATAAGCGTTTGCAATGTTGGGCACCGTCATCCTAAAATAATTGAAGCAATAAAAAAACAGTTAGATGATTATCTGCATGTAATGGTAAATGGAGAACTAGTTTTATCTCCTCAAACTGCTTATGCAAAATTGCTAACTGATAATCTTCCACCTTCGCTCAATTCAGTATACTTCACTGCCTCTGGCACTGAAGCCACAGAAGGCGCAATGAAGCTTGCAAAAAGAGTTACAGGCCGCACACAAATAGCTGCATTCAACAATAGTTATCATGGAAGCACACAAGGTTCATTAAGTATTATGGGAAGTGAATATTGGCGCAATGCCTTTCGACCTCTGCTGCCTGATGTTTTGCATTTTACATTTAATTCATTAGAGAGTCTGGATTTAATTACAGAAAAAACAGCGTGCGTTGTTGCAGAGACCATACAGGCTGAGGCTGGAGTAATTGTACCTGATAAAAAATGGATGCAGGCACTCAGAAAAAAATGTGATGATTCAGGTGCCTTGCTTGCACTTGATGAAATTCAATGTGGCTTTGGCCGAAATGGAACGCTGTGGGCTTTTGAGCAGTTTGATATTATTCCTGATGTACTGCTTCTTGGTAAAGCGCTTGGAGGCGGAATGCCATTAGGCGCTTTCATAGCCGATAAAAAATTAATGGATTCGTTCACCAACAATCCCGTTTTGGGTCATATCAATACT
The DNA here is from genome assembly GCA_040005535.1 of Ginsengibacter sp. GTDB lineage: Bacteria > Bacteroidota > Bacteroidia > Chitinophagales > Chitinophagaceae > Ginsengibacter. The sequence continues at coordinate 9,896 of JBDTYU010000127.1, forward strand.
TTTGGCGGCCATCCTGTTTGTTGTGCGGCAGGCGTTGCCGCCATGCAGGTTTTATTAGAAGAACATTTCATTGATGCAGTTAAGCAGAAAGAGCAATTGTTTATATCCCAGCTTAATCATAGCAAAATAAAAAGTATTCATAGCAGGGGGTTAATGATTGCGCTTGAATTCGAAAACGCTGAAGAAAATAAAAAAGTAATTGATCTGCTTATTGCCAATGGCGTTTTCACAGATTGGTTTTTATTTGCCCCGCAATGTTTACGGATTGTTCCTCCTCTCACAATTTCTAAAGAAGAAATCATTAAGGCCTGCGACACAATTATATCAGTTCTAAAGGATCTCTAAACTCAGGTGTCAGGTCACTTCAATGGCCTGACACCTCAAATGAGTAAATAAATTCTTTCTACCAAAAATAAAATTTATTTGCAAATATCAATTACGAATATTTACTTTGTAACTCAAAGTACTTTTTATGAATGCAGAAAACGAACCATTACTGGAGTTGCAGCACATCAAAAAAATGATGGAACGAAGTACTAAATTCAGCAGCCTGAGCGGCCTTAGTAGCATTGCTGCAGGAATTTGTGGACTGGCAGGCATCTGGTTTGTTGTAAAAGCAATAGCTGGCTGGAAGCAAAATCATATTGGAAATATAAATGCACCGCGGGATGAATTAGCTACCCAATTGCTATTCATTGCTGTTGCTACATTCATTGCAGCGCTTATATCATCTTTTATTTTTATTTATTTGCGTTGTAAAAAATTGAGCATTCCAGTGCTTGGAATGTCAGCAAGAAGAGTGATTATAAACATTGCCATTCCTTTATTTGCAGGGAGCCTGTTTATATTTCGGTTAAGAACTTCAGGTGCATACATACTAATCCCTCCTGCATGTTTGATATTTTATGGTCTTGCATTAGTAAATGCATCGAAATATACTTTAAATGAGGTTCGATACCTGGGATTTACCGAGATTATTATTGGCGTTATTAATTTATGGATTTTAGGATATGGCTTAATTTTTTGGGGAATAGGCTTTGGATTAACCCATATAATCTATGGTATAATTATCTGGTACAGGTATGAAAAAAAAGCATCCGGAAATTTACCAGGAAGTACAAATGAATAATCCTATAGAAAATTTGAATAAAACATTTGACAGCCGGGTAAGGCTGGGTATCATGAGTATTCTTATGGTTAATGATACAATAAATTTTAATGATTTGAAACAACTGATTAATGTAACAGATGGAAACCTTGCTTCACATATTAAATCTTTGGAAGAAAGCGGGTACATAAAAGTAAACAAGGGTTTTGTTGGCCGAAAAACAAACACTACATATGCAGTTACAAAAACAGGAACAAAAGCATTTCAGCAGCATTTGTCTGCATTGGAAAAAATGATAAAAGCAATCAAATAATTTTTTTTAGGCTATTACTTTGAAATACAAAGTACTTTTAAATAAATTAAATAATAAATATGAAAATTGTTTCTGTTTTAAATTATCTCTGTGTGATGACAATCATAACTGCCGTCTTCGGTGTTATGTATGGCGCTGTTCAGCAAACTTATCGTTCTGGTGCAAACGATCCTCAAATACAGATTGCCCGTGATATTAATGCAAGGCTGCATCAAGGCAAATCTGTTGAAAGTTTTTTGGTCGACACAATTGATATAACGCAAAGCCTTTCAACATTCGTTGCATTATACGATGCCAATGGAAAACCAATCCGTTCTTCCGGATATCTTGATGGCAAAATGATACAATTGCCTGCGGGTGTTTTTGACTTTGCAAAATCTCATGGTGAACACCAGGTAACGTGGCAACCACGGCAGGATGTAAGAATGGCAATGGTAATTGTAAGTTCAAATGCGTCCCCCGTGGGTTCTGTAGCCTCAGGGAGATCGTTACTGGAAGTTGAAGTAAGAGAACATAATCTTGTAACAATGATTTTTTTTGGATGGATAGCATGTATTGCTTTGGTATTACTTCATGCTGTAATCGGATTTTATAAAAAGAATAAATACGAAATAAAATAAAATTATGTATCGGGAGACGTAGCATCATTCTAACTCTTTTCTTCACCATATTTTATTTCAAAATAAAAAAAATACCCAGCTTAATAATTAACCCGGGTATTCAATCATAAAAAATAAGTTGCTTAAAAATCCAATCCCATGCTAAAATAATAAATGGGTTTCCCTTTAAAGAAACCATTCATAGGCCAACCTGCATCAAATTTTAAAAAATAACCTAACAAAGTGCTGCGGGCACCAAAGCCATAGCCACCAAGAAAAGGACCGACACCAGGAGCTTTTATATTAATCTGTACAGTTGGGTCCTGAATTGAATAAGTAATAGATGGACGGGAAATTTTATCATAAGCGCCGTTCCATGCTGAGCCCAGATCGATAAATTGAATTAGCTGGAAATTTCTTACGAATGCATTATTTATAGGTTTACTAAAAAGTGTGGTAAATACCGGCAACCGAAATTCACTATTAATAACTGCTGCATTGTTGCCATTGGCTGCATTTTGTATAAAGCCTCTTAGGTTAACGGCGAGTGATTGAAATGCATAATCTGCATCAGGATCTGGTTTATTTGCATCATTAAAATAGCGATTCGAGCCATCTTTTTTCATGTTGTTTCCAAGCATTACCCAATTGTCTATACCCCCGAGATAATAAATGAGCTTTTGATTGCCCCAACTAAAATCTGCAGCAACTCTGCCAGCCCATATGAAATTCCGGAAGATAGGATAATACGCTCTTGCATCAAATCCTAAATTGAAAGTATAACGGCCTTCGGTAGTTGCCAGTTTGCTTATCTGGGAATTCCAATCTATATAGGCTTTATAGCGTATACCGTTCCATATATTCTGTGCAGGATTTACGGTATTATCATACACATATTCAGCGTGCAATAACCCATAGGTTTTTGAAAAATCAGGCGCTTTTAAAGAGATATCATCAAAAGTACTTACCACTGCCCGATCTTTCCTAACGCCAACGCTTATACGTACACTTTTTGTTATGTCAAATGGATAACTAATGTTTGCCTGGTAAAGATTCGCAAATATTCTTCCCGGATAACTACTTAACGAATCAAAACCAAAACCAACCTGCTGAACATTCCTGTAATAACTAAGTCCCCAATCAATTCTTTTTCTAAGATTAGTAAATTGAAGAAGCCAGTCATTATCCTTTAAATTAGTGGAGAGCCTGTAGCCGCCTGAAATTTTTATATCTTCCATTATATCAGCAATACCAAGGCGAAGTGTTCCATCTAAGCCATTATTGGAAGTAAGTGTTATTGGCCCGGTGCCACCCTGGTACAACTGATAACGTGAGCCAAGAACATTATTATTAAACCCGGCAACTATATAATCTGTAGCAAATTTTAATGGTTTGTATGGATATAATTTTGCAGTGGATAAAACTGTAGGCTCTCCGCGTATTTCTTCATTATTAATTTTTCTGTTATTGATTGTATCTTTTTTTTCTTCTTTGAATTCATTCTGAAAAATATCCTGCTTTTTTGTGGTATCTGCAGGTTGCGAAATAATTTCCTGGCCTCTTGAAATTTTATCAATCTCCAGCAGTCGCTTCATGTAAGCTGTTGGTGTGGCACTTACATTTCTCTGGCGTAAAGCGTTTTCATCAATTTTAAGTTTATAAAGTATTTTATCATCACTTTGCCGGGTTACCTCGCTTACCTGATTATTATCTCCTGCAACTCTTGTTTCCCTTAGGCTGCTTGCATAGTTAGTTAATGGAAATACATAAGCCGAATCGTTGGAAACAGAAACAACCGCAACAGAATCAACATCCTTTTTTTTATAAGCACTTAATAAAGAATCCACCTCTCTTGCAGATGGATTACGAAGTATATCATCCCCTATAAGAACTAATGTATCGAGCCCCGCTTTCTCAGTAGTAAAAAAACCTGCATAACGGTTACCGACACCATTTTCATCACTTACAAAAGTAAAGTGGTTGTTATTGTATTGTGTAGGGAATCTTGCATTGCCAAATTTTAGATTGGAAAGTTGGGATATTTGATTAAGCTCAGCTTTATTGGTTGCAAAGTCGGTTATTAAAAAAACATTGTAATTGTGATTTAGTAAAGAAGTATCAGAACTTTTTGAATTTACAGATGGCCGGTTGCTTGAAAATATAATTCCATTCTTATTTGGAAATGCAACAAAAGACGGATCAAGATCATCATACACATCGTTGGTAACCTGCTTTACTTTTTCATTCTCAATATCATAAGTATAAATATCTGAATGGCCTTTTTTTACAGCGCTGAAAAGTAAAGTTCTGCTGTCGAGCATATACTTCATATCCTGAACCTGGTCAAAAAAATCTGTGAGATCTCTCTTATAAGGTTTTACTCTCGTAATAACATCAAATACAAAAAGCTTTATACGTCCTTCTTCTTCATATAGTACCGAAAGCCTTGTTCCCTTTGGATCCCATGCCATCATTGGGTAATTAGGATTTATTTCATCAATCTTACTTTTTGAGCCAAATTTCAACAATGTTTTATCCTTATCTTCTTCATTAAGCAATAACCTGTATTGGCCTTTTTTATATTGAACCACTGCAAAAGAACCATTGCGTTTGTTTGGATTTACATTAAAATGAAAATAATCTATTCTTTTACCAATAGTAACATTGGTTATCTCACTTCCTTTAGGATAATTTCTTCTGCGGGAAATATCTTTATCATATTTGGCCTCTTCATATTCCATAAAATCAACCAGTACTTCTTTAAACTTTCTTTTTTTAGTAACCTGCTGCGATGCTTTATTTAAATTTTTATAAACTCTTGCCAGGTATAGTAAGTAAGTAGTATTTTCTCTCTTATATTTTTCTTCAATGTAATACCAAAAGGCATGTCCTGCAAGTAATGGCTTATCAAATGCAAACTGGTAAAAATTTTTATAATTGCCGCTAAGAATTTCGCTTTTCAAATCATCATCAAGCTCTGTACTCCAGTTTTGCCCTACATAAGCAACATAGCCATCAATAAGCCATTGGGGTAAATCAAGCAGTGCCTGGTTACCGGCTACTTCACCAAGATCGTCACCAAATAAAACATTTTGAGTGAGAACTTTTGCAACGCCTTCACGAATTTGCCTGCGCAGATCTGCATGGTTGCTGTTATAATAGACAATCATTTTATTATTGACAAGTTTAGTAAGGCCGCCTGAACTTTGCCAGTCAATACCAAGCCCGATGTTGCTTTGCTGTAAATCGTTAAAGGTGTTATAGATAATAATGTTAGCCCTGCGTTGCAAACTGTATTCAACAAATTTTTCAATTGCAGGTAGCTCTTCTTCTGCTACCTGGGCAACATATTTTGCAATCTCCTGACCGTTTTGATTAAAATATAAATTGAAATTTGTTGTCTGGTAATATTGCCAGGTAAATTTTTTATACTGTACCCGGTTTTTTCCGAATTCAACACTGCTTACCTGGGCATTTGTTATAAGCCCAACCATGAAGAAAAAAGTGAAGAGGAGAAAAATTTTTTTCGCAATAGGTTTCTTGTGATCTTGCATGGGTTGTACGTTATAATTGTCCCTAAAATTAGATGTTTCGATTTAATCAGTGAAATGAATTTAATTGATTTTACTATACGCTATGTTACAAATCAAAGTTTTAACTTTTAACCCTGTTCAGGAAAACACCTATGTTCTTTACAATGAACACAAGGAATGTATCATAATAGATCCGGGTTGTTATTTTGATGAGGAAAAAGCAGCATTGAAATCTTTTATAGATAAGAACGAATTGCTGCCCAAAATGCTGCTTAACACGCATTGCCATCTTGATCATGTTTTTGGTAATAAATATATTGCTGAAGAATACAAACTAACCCTTCAAGTACATAGACAAGAAGAGGAGCTTTTACAAACTGCACCGGCATCGGGCTTAATGTTTAATCTCCCCTTTGATAATTATAAAGGCGAATTGATTTTTCTTAAAGAAGGTGATATTATGGAATTGCGAAGTGATAAACTAAAAGTAGTTGAAGCACCCGGCCATTCCCCGGGAAGCATTTGTTTTTATTGTGAGGAACAAAAGTTTATAATTGGCGGAGACGTTTTATTTCAAAATAGTATTGGCCGTACTGATTTACCTGGCGGAAGCCATAAAGATTTAATAAAAAATATTACTGAAAAACTTTTCAAATTACCTGAAGATGTAAAGGTGTATCCGGGGCACGGTCCAGAGACCACTATTGGTGAGGAAATGAAAT
>JBDTYU010000128.1:0-4237 GCA_040005535.1 Ginsengibacter sp.
ATCATCATCGCCACCCGGCACATGATTGTGAGATGAAAAACCTTTATGCCTGAAAAAAACAGTTTTTTTGTAACTCAAATTTCTGCCTACTCCCATATAAGGTTGGCCGGCACAGGCATACGAAAGATATTGCAAGCCAGTATGAAATGTTTCCCACCGTACAAGTTTATTGAAAATACCTTTCTTTTTATGCAATGCTCCATATCCTAAAACGATTTCAATTCCCTCTATAAAGCCCTCCTGCATTTTCTCTATCCAGAATTCACTGGCTGGAACACAGTCAGCATCGGTAAGTAAAACAATTTCGTACTTAGCTGTTTTGATACCTACGCTCAAAGGAAATTTTTTCCCCGGAATAAATCTTGCTTCCTGTTTTAACTCAATCAAATGCATTTGTCTGAAAGTTTTTTGGTATTCTTCCAAAATGTATTTGCTTTCATCAAACGAATTATCATTCACTACAATAACTTCATGTGTTGTGCGATATTTTTGTACCAAAGCGCCCGGTAGATTCTTTACTAAATTAGCTGCTTCATCTCTTGAACAAATTATTACCGATACAGGATGTGTTTGTGAAATATTTTTTTGCTTTGATTTGTAAAAAGCAAGCCGGGTAAAGAAAAACAGGTAGTAGAAAACCTGCACAAGTGTGATGATACAAAACCCAGGGAACAGCAAGTTTTGCCATTTAGACAAAAATTCAGTTAGTTTCATTGGATGCAAACATACCTACTTCTTTCTACACATAAAATACCAGTTATGATTTAATCTGCTCACGTTGTTTCTTATTTTTTCAAATCTATATTTGCTTTTCATGTTGTTTAAAAAGATATGAAAATTTTATTGTGGCACTACAATTTCAATTGCACCATACTGATATTAATTCCAAAGCAAGAACAGGAAAAATAATTACTGAGCATGGAGAAATTATAACGCCAATATTTATGCCCGTAGGCACCGCCGGCAGTGTGAAAGCGGTAACCCAGCAACAATTAAAAAATGATATAAAGGCCCAGGTCATTTTAGGAAATACGTATCACTTGTTCCTGCGCCCTGGCACGGAAGTACTGGAAGCTGCAGGTGGTTTACATAAGTTTATGAATTGGCATAAACCTATACTTACTGATAGTGGCGGTTACCAGGTTTTTTCACTCAGCGGTACCCGCAAGTTAACCGAAGATGGCACAATATTTCAAAGTCATATTGATGGAAGTAAACATCTTTTTACACCGGAAATTGTCATGGATATTCAACGAATTATTGGAGGTGATATTATCATGGCTTTCGATGAATGTCCACCGGGCGGGAGTGAATATATTTATGCAAAAACTTCTATGGAGTTAACCCATCGCTGGCTCGACAGATGTTTCAAACGTTTCAATGAAACAACAAATAAATATGGGTATAATCAAAACCTTTTTCCAATTGTACAGGGCGGCGTTCATCATGATCTTAGAAAAATCTCGTGTGAATATATATCTTCAAAACAGGCTGCTGGCAATGCCATTGGCGGATTGAGTGTAGGTGAACCGATAGAAAAAATGTACGAGATATGTGAAATATGTTGTGATAATTTACCAGCCGATAAACCCCGCTATTTGATGGGTGTAGGAACTCCATGGAATATCCTTGAATGTATTTCTTTGGGTATTGATATGTTTGATTGTGTAATGCCAACCCGCAACGGCCGTAATGCAATGTTGTTTACCAGTAACGGGATAATCAACATTGATAATAAAAAATGGGAAAAAGATTTTTCCCCGCTTGATGCAGGAATAGATTGTGAAGTAAGTAATTATTATAGCAAAGCTTACTTGCGGCATTTAATTAAATCAAAAGAAATTTTGGGATTGCAAATTGCCAGCATACACAACCTTGCTTTCTATCTTAATATAGTTACAAAAGCCCGCAAACATATAATTGATGGAGATTTTACGCAATGGAAAAATGAAATAAGCGTTATATGGCAACAGCGTTTATGAAAGTTTTTTTAAAAAAAATAAAAAAACCTTTTAGGGCGGCGGTAGATTTAATGGGGCTGTTATCTTTAGTTCTTTATTCAGCTATAGTCCGGGCTGTTCGCTGCAAGTCCGGCGCAAAGTCAACGCACGAGGGCTTCACCGTGCTTTTCGCTTCCATCACCGCAGCCCTCCAACTATAGATTTCTATTGAGCAGGAAGCAGGATCAGGAATATAGTTAAGGTGTCAGCCCCTTAAGTGGCCATACACCTATAGTAACTGTTTTTAAATTTTAACGGTAGTGAATATAAACGCCATTTTATAGTAAAATTTTTATCTCATCTTTGTAACGAATACTATGAAAAATTTTAATTCTCAGAATGCTTGTTTTCTTTTATCAGCTAAACCTTCAATTATGGTAAAATGGTTAAGCGTGTTCATTATTGCATTTGTTATTGCAGACAATTCTTATGCACAGAAAAATAATCTGGTAATTGAAGGAATTACTCCTAAACTGTTTATTAGTCATAAAGTTATTTCTAAGGAAAATTTTTATAGCATCAGCAGGATGTATAATGTACCCCCAAAGGAAATCGCAGCATATAATAATTTACAATTTGAGAACGGATTGAATGTGGGAGAATTAATCAGAATTCCGTTAACCGAAAATAATTTTTCACAATCAGAATCTGAAACAAATGCAAAGTCCCTTCCTGTTTATCATTCTGTTCAGCCAAAAGAAGGACTTTACAGGGTAAGTCTTAACTATAATAAGGTATCAATTATTACTTTAAAAAAATGGAATCATCTTCAATCTGATAATGTGAGCAGCGGCACTTCTTTAATTGTAGGTTATCTCAAAGTTTCAAAAAATGAATCTCCTTTGGCAAACAAAGGCGTTAAATCTAATACCAATGGTGCTGAAGATACCAAAACGGAAACGAAGCCTGAGCCTGTAAAGCCAGATATAAATCCTGAAAGATTACCACCTGTAAAAAATCCGGATATAAATAAACAGGAAAAGAAAGATGTACCGGAAACAGACGAGCATAAAGTAACTAAGACCAGCGTAAACACCAAGAGCAATATCAATTTTTCGGGGGGATATTTTAAGAAATTGTATAATGATCAGTCAGAAAATAAAACTCCTGTAAGTGTAAACGGTAATGCCGGCACTTTTAAATCTACCAGTGGATGGCAGGATGGAAAATATTATTGTTTTAATAATGAAGCAGCTCCCGGGACTATTATAAAAATTACAGATAACTCAACAAATAAAAGCGTTTATGCCAAGGTGTTAGATGCTATACCTGACATAAAACAAAACTCAGACCTGGCAGTGATTGTTAGCAATGCTGCAGCCGAAGAACTCGGTGCCGGTGATGTAAAATTTGATTGCACTTTAAATTATGTGAAATAATGTGCTAATTAGCCAATGTGCTGATTAGCCAATTGCTTAACTTAATCAATTCATTTTTTTTCATTAGCAACATTATCCCATCAGCTAATAGCACATTAATCCATTAGCAAATTATCCCATCAGCTAATTAGCTAATTAATTAACTCTCCATCCTCTCAGGAAATTTTCAACATCCATTTTTTTCTTTCCTTCAAGTTGTAATTCTTTTACAGAAATGTAACCATTACTGCAGGCGAATTTCAAATATGATTTGTGGTCTGAAACTATTTCACCGGGTGATTCTTCAATTTTTACAGTCTCTTTTTCTGCCCTGAATATTTTTAATTTCTTTCCCTTTAAAAAACTAAATGCAGCAGGGTGGGGTGATAGTCCACGAATAAGATTATAAACTTCATCAGTACTTTTTCCCCATTTTATTTCACATGTTTCAGTAGAGATTTTAGGAGCATGATGTAACTGAAATTTTGAATTTTGAATTTTGAATTCTGAGTTTTGAATATCTGCCTGATTTATTTCTTGGAGATGTCCATTTGCCAATTCATTAATGGTTTGTAATAATAATTGAGCGCCAATTTCTTTCATCCGGTCATGTAATTCTCCAGCAGTTTCACCAGTACTTATTAAAATTTTTTCCTGTAATAAAATATTGCCGGTATCAATGTCATGCTTAAGTTTAAATGTAGTAACTCCGGTTTCTTTTTCACCATTAATAATAGCCCAGTTAATGGGTGCAGCGCCGCGGTATTGTGGTAATAAAGAACCGTGAAGATTTACAGTACCCATAGGTGGCATGTTCCATACTACTTCAGGAAGCATGCGGAAGGCAACAACAATTTGGAGATCGGCGTTTAAATTTTT
>JBDTYU010000129.1:0-8769 GCA_040005535.1 Ginsengibacter sp.
TTATTTTATAAAATTTAGAGTTGTTTACTTTCAAAAAACAAATAAGAATTCACTACGCACTCACTGATCAGATGGGTGTTGTGTATCATGGCCACTATGCACAGTTTTATGAAATTGGAAGAACCGAAGCCTTACGCAGTCTCGGTATCACTTATAAAAATGTGGAAGCAACAGGTGTGATAATGCCTGTTGTTGAAATTCATACCAGGTTTTTACGTCCTGCGATTTATGATGATTTAATAACAGTAGTGACAACACTTAAAGAATTGCCTGTGCACCATAAAATTGTTTTTCACGGCGAAATTTATAATGAACAAAACGAATTGCTGAGCGCTGGCACCGTTACTCTTTATTTATGAATGCCACAACAATGAAACGCTGCGAAATGCCGGAGATGATAAAAGAAAAAGTAAAGGAATTTTTTAAAGTCTGAATACAATTTTCCTATAACTTCTTTATAAATTCTTCAACTTCTCTTCAGATTCATTTTGTAATTTTTCTAAAAAAATACTTCCTTGAAAATTCTAATTATCGAAGATGAAAAAGATTTAAGTGAAAGCATAGTGGCTTACCTCAAAAGTGAAGAGTATGTATGCGAAGTCGCTTCAACTTATAATAAAGCCCTTGAAAAAACTGAGCTGTATGATTATGATTGCATCCTGTTAGACATAACCATTCCCGGCGGTAGCGGTCTCGATATATTGAGAGAATTAAAAGCCAACAATAAATTGGATGGCGTATTAATTATCTCTGCACGCAATTCTTTAGACGATAAAATAACGGGACTTACATTGGGTGCAGATGATTATTTATCAAAGCCATTTCATCTTTCTGAGTTAAGTGCAAGAGTTGCCGCTATCATCCGCCGAAAGAATTTTGATGGAAACGATTTGCTGAAATTTCAAAACATCAGCATTGATACAAGAGCTAAATTAGTTTCTGTAAATAATAAACCCTTGGAGCTTACCCGGAAAGAATATGAATTGCTTCTGTATTTTGTGACTAATAAAAAAAGAGTGATTTCTAAAAATGCAATTGCAGAACATTTATGGGGAGATAATATGGAAGGCAACAATGATTTTATTTATACTCATATAAAAAATTTAAGAAAGAAATTATCTGATGCCGGTGATGCAGATTATATTAAATCTGTTTACGGAATGGGATACAAGTTTTCTGAGTAATGAAGCTGCTCGCAAAATATAACCGGGTAAATGTACTAGCGACAATAATCGTGTTGCTCCTGAGCGCTATCATTTACTACTTTTTTATAAAAGCGGCTTTAATACATCAACTGGATAAAAGTCTTAAAGTTGAAGAAAGAGAAATTACAGATTATATAAAAGAAAACAATCAATTACCTGAGCCTTCTAATTCTAAAGATGAACAGGAGAATTACTCCCAGGCAAATGAAACAAAAGTTAATCGAAAATTTAGCAGTGTTGATCTCTTTAACAAAGAACATAACGAATATATTTCTTATCGCCAGTTAGAATTTCCTGTAACCGTTTCAGGAAAATTATATAAAGCTGATGTAAGAAAATCACAGGTAGAGACTGAAGACCTGATAGAGCTGATATTGAAGATTACTCTTGCAATAGTTATGCTATTATTGATCACACTCTTTTTAATAAACAGGTTTGTGTTGAGTAAATTATGGAAGCCATTTAATTCTACATTATATCAAATAAAGCAATTCAATTTATCAGGAACAGATGAAATGCAGCTTCAGCAAACTGACATTAACGAGTTTACAGAACTTAATACTGCTGTGAGTTTTATGACCAAAAGAGCAAGTCATGAATATAATGAAATTAAAAATTTTACAGAAAATGCTTCCCATGAAATTCAAACTCCTTTGGCAATTATTAAGTCAAAACTGGAATTGCTAAGCCAGTCAGAAAGTTTGAAAGAAGACCACATGAATACAATTCAATCAGTTTATGAAACAGCTAATCGCTTATCAAAATTGAATCAATCGCTGATACTCCTTACGAAAATAGATAACCGGCAATTCAGTGAAACTGAAAAAGTGGATCTCAGCACTCTCATCGTCGATCATCTTAATAATTACGAAGAACTTATTAACGCAAAGCAAATTATTGTTACAAAGAATATTGAGCCAAATGTAAATGTCACCATGAATGAAACACTTGCAGAAATACTAATTGTTAACCTTATGACAAATGCCATCAAACATAATATTGATAGCGGTTCTATACAAATCACATTATCCAAAAAATATTTTTCAATTTCCAATACCGGCAATAAATTACAATCTGAACCTTCAGAACTATTTGAAAGATTCAAGAAAGATAGAGTTAACTCCGATTCATTGGGTCTTGGATTATCTATCGTAAAAAAGATTTGTGAAAGGTATGGATATGAAATAAGCTATGATTATTCCAGCTTGATGCATACGACTACAATTAATTTTAATTTGTAGCCCCGTCTTCATCTTCAAATTTTAAACAGAATCAAATTATAAGTTTGTATAAAATAATAATTATGAAAAAAACCACTGGTCTTGTAGCAATATTATTTGCACTAAGCACTGCCTCTTTTGCCCAAAAAGAGAAGAATGAAAAAAACGAAAACGAGCATGAAAGTAAAAAACATGTAAGCGTTCCTGTTGTTGTTAAGTCTGCTCTTTACAAAAAGTATGGTGATGTAAAACATGTTACCTGGGAAAAAGAAAATGGCAACTATGAAGCAAACTGGGGCGGAAAATCAGGGGAAGATAATTCAGTTCAGTATACACCATCAGGAGATTTTATTGAAATAGTGAAGGCAATTCCTGTAAGTGATCTTCCAAAAACTGTTATTGCTTATGTGAAAGAACATTACAAAGGAGCAAAAATCACCGAAGCGGGAAAAGTAACAGATGCGCAGGGAAAATTATCTTATGAAGCAGAAGTTAACAGAAGGGATATTGTTTTTGATGAAAATGGAAACTTTGTAAAAGCTGAATAAGCATAATAATTAAAAATTGTTGATATTAGCTGTTCCTATAAACCGGAACAGCTTTTTGCTATCAACCTGTTTTTGTATTTACATGAATAAAATTCAATTTTTTTTATTTGCTTTTTTACTGGCGCCTGTTTTTTTATTCAGCCAGGATAAAGACCTTTCATTTTACATCAACAATTCATTAAATAATAGTCCCCAGCTTTATGAATACAGAAATCTTATTTTATCTAACAGTATAGACAGCCAATTAATAGTTGCTGCCAACAGGTACCAGCTTACGGGCAGTACCAATGCATATTATGCACCTGTTTTTAATGGCTATGGCTATGATGTTGCCATAACAAATGGTCAGCAACTATCGGCTTTAGTTGCATTAAATAAACAGGTTTACAATAAAAGAAATCTAAGTCTTCAGTTTCAAAACCTGAATCTGCAAAGAGATTCTTTGAATGTCACTTCAAAAATTACTACACAGGATATTAAAAAATCCATTATCACCCAATACATCACAACCTATGGCGACCAACTGCAGCTTGACTTTAATAACGAAGCAATAAAATTACTCAGCAATGAGGAATCAATTTTAAAAAAACTTACACAAAAAAATGTATACAAGCAGGCTGATTATTTATCCTTTCTTGTTACACTTCAACAACAACAATTAACACGCAGCCAGCTTATGGTACAGTATAAAAATGATTATGCCACATTAAATTATCTCGCAGGAATTATTGATACCACCACTTCAACTCTTGCCCCTCCTGATATATCGGTCGTCAAAGATTTTATCTATGACAGCTCCGCATTTTTTTTTAAATATAAAATTGATAGCCTTCGGCTTATTAACCAGCGATCAGTGATTGATGTGGGTTATCGCCCTAAAGTAAGTTTGTTTGCTGATGCAGGATACCAGACAACATTTACTATTTCACCTTACAAGAATTTTGGAACAAACATTGGGGTAAATCTTTCTATACCCATATATGATGGCCGGCAAAAGCAATTGCAATATACAAAGCTCACTATACTGGAACGTACACGGCAAAGGCAAAAAGAATTTTTTACCAACCAGCTAACCCAGCAATTGCAACAGTTGCAGCAACAACTGAAAGAACTTGAAAGCCTTGCAGAACCTATTAATAAACAAATAAAATACCTCGAAACTTTAATAGAAGTAAATGGAAAATTATTGGAAACAGGAGACATTAAAATTACAGATTACGTGCTGGCATTGAATAACTATATAACATCAAGAAATCTTGTGGTACAAAATATGATTACCCGTTACCTGATCATTAATCAATTAAATTATTGGGACACAAATAAAAAATTGTAGATGAAGAATATTAAATGTAAGTCCATGAAGAAGTTTTCTAAAATTCTTTTTTTTATTTGTTTAGCTATTTTGTCAAGCTGCAAAAGTAAGGATGCCGCAGTTGCAGATGAAGCAACTACAGAAACTCGTACACCCGTAACCGTTACCTCGTTAAGCTACGACCCCATTGAAGAATTTATCGAACTCAATGCTACTTCTGCTTTTTTACAAAAAAGCTATGTAAAATCAAATTTAAATGGTTATGTAAAAAAAGTAAATATCAGGCTGGGCGACTTCGTAAATAACGGGCAAACTTTATTTGTTCTAAAAACCAAAGAAGCAGAAGCTATTGGGAATTCAGTTAACCATCTTAATCCCGATTTTAAATTTTCAGGAGTAAATACAATACCCTCTAATACACATGGGTTTATTGCAGAGTTGAATCACCAGGCGGGTGATTATGTACAGGATGGTGAACAGCTTGCCGTAATAAGCGATTCAAAAAGCTTTGTATTTGTAGTGAATGTGCCCTATGAAGACAAGCCCTATGTTTCTATCGGGAAGCAGGTAGAAATTATTTTACCTGATAAAGAGCGTTTAACCGGCAACGTTAGTTCTGCGATGCCCATGATGGATTCAATTTCACAAACCCAATCTTTTGCAATACGTATAAATTCAACCCATACCATCCCACAAAATTTAGTTGCTAAAGTGAAAATTATAAAAGTATCAAAAGCTGCCGCTGCATCTTTGCCAAAAAAAGCAGTTTTATCAAATGAAACCTTGAGCGAGTTTTGGGTGATGAAAATGATTAATGATACAACCGCAATAAAAGTTCCTGTAAAAACAGGAATTGAAACAGGAGAAAAAATAGAAATAGTTTCTCCCGAATTTTCACCACAGGATAAAATTTTATTGAGTGGAAATTATGGATTAGCTGATACGGCGAAAGTAGTAGTGGCCTCCCCCGGCCCCTCCAGGGGAGTGGAGTAATATGGCGATCATTCGTTAAACAAGGAAGCACTTAAAAATTATCAATGAAGAAGAGTTAATGTGATAATAAAATTTAAGAAGTAATAAATAAATGAATAATAAAGATAATAGAGAAGATTCTGCAGAACCCTCCTCTGGAGGGCAGGGAGGCTTCTCCTCTGGAAGGCAGGGAGGCCTTTTTACTACATATAAAAGCCCGCTAACTGTTGTGCTGGTTATGATAATCATGGGTGGTTTATTTGCTTATAGCAAACTGCAGACTTCTCTCTTTCCTGAAATTACTTTTCCTAAAATAAAAATTATTGCGGATGCAGGATTGCAACCGGTTGATAAAATGATGGTAACGGTAACCCGTCCTCTTGAGAGTGCCATTAAACAGATACCTGATCTTACTACCATTCGAAGTACAACAAGCAGGGGAAGTTGCGAAATTTCAGCATACATAAACTGGAAAGCAAATGTTGACCTGAGCCAGCAGAGAATTGAATCAAGAATCGCAGAGATAAGAAATACATTACCGCCTGATGTAAATATTACCGTTGAAAAAATGAACCCTTCCATTTTACCGGTAATGGGTTATTCTTTAGAAAGTCATGAGTTGTCGCCAATAGAATTAAAACAATTAGCAACTTATACCATAAAGCCTTACCTGAGCCAGGTTGCAGGCGTTTCAGAGGTAAGAATAATCGGCGGTAAGTCGAAAGAATTCTGGGTGCAGCTCAACCTTCAAAAAATGAGCACACTCTCTGTTACACCTGATGCTATAAATACAGCGCTCGGCCAAACAAATTTTATAAAATCAAACGGCTATCTTTCAGATTACAGGTATCTCTATCTTACCATTACAGATGCTTCGGTGCAATCATTAAATGAGTTGAAAAATGTAGTAGTGAGCAGTAATGGAAAACGTGTAGTTCAATTACAGGACATTGCTGATGTACAGGTAAACGAAGCCATTGAATACATAAAAATAAATGCGAATGGTAAAGAAGGATTGTTGGTTGCAGTTGTGAAGCAACCCAACAGTAACCTTGTGGATGTTTCCACACAAATGAAAGATAAAGTTGCCCAACTCAGGAATATTCTTCCTAAAGGTGTAACCATAAAACCATATTACATACAGGCAGATTTTGTGAATGAATCTGTAAAGAGTGTTACAGATAGTTTATGGATAGGGCTTGCACTGGCGATCATTGTTGCAGTTATTTTTCTACGTTCATTTAAAGCAAGTGCAACCATCTCAATAATTATTCCAGTTACCCTTGGCGCTACATTAATAGTTTTGTATGCTATTGGCTATACCTTAAATATTATGACACTCGGCGCCATCGCCGCAGCCATCGGATTAATTATAGATGATGCGATTGTGGTGGTTGAACAAATTCACAGGACACATGAAGAGAATCCTGAGGATGATTATAAAAAAATTGTTCAGAATGCCATTCGCTATTTGTTCCCGGCTATGGTAGGCTCTTCAATAAGTACTATAGTTATTTTTATTCCCTTTATGTTAATGAGCGGTGTTGCAGGCGCTTACTTTAATGTACTTACCAATACAATGATCATTACTCTTGTATGTTCATTTTTTGTAACATGGATTGGGTTGCCTGTTGTTTATTTAATACTTTCCAGAAAAAAGAATTCTTCGACAAGCTCAGGGCGGCACAAACTCAGGACTAAAAAAGAAAAGCCTGAGAAGGTAAAAAAACGGGCATGGGTATCGTGGTTTATTTTGCGGCCATGGGTAAGCTTTACTTTTATTGCTGCTTTAATTTTAGTTATTGTTTTGATATTACCAAAACTACAAACCGGTTTTCTGCCACACATGGATGAAGGAAGTATTGTACTTGATTACTCATCCATTGCGGGAACCTCTCTTGAAGAAACTGATAAAGAACTGCAGGCAGTAGAAAAAATAATTACATCGACTCCAGAGGTCTCTGCTTATTCCCGCCGCACAGGTACGCAAATGGGATTTTTTATAACTGAGCCTAACCGGGGGGATTATCTTATACAACTAAAAAAGGCAAGAAAGAAAACAACCGACCAGGTGATTGAAGATATAAGATTAAGGATTGAATCTTCGCAACCAGCGCTCAGGATTGATTTCGGGCAGGTGATAGGCGATATGCTCGGCGATCTCATGACTTCAGTACAGCCCATTGAAATAAAAGTCTTTGGGGATGATAATAAAAAGCTGCAGGATTTGTCGCGGCAGGTAAGTTCAGTTGTTGAAAATACTAAAGGCACAGCAGATGTATTTAATGGCATTACTATAACAGGGCCATCCATAACTATTCATCCGGATTATAATAAGATTGGCCAGTTTGGAATTACGTCCTCTAACCTGCAATATCAAATTCAAACATCATTGCAGGGAAATTTAATTGGAAATATTTTTGAGAAAGACCGCGTCTACCCGGTACGGTTAGTATATCCCGGCATAAAAAAAATGAGCCTGAACGATGTAAAAAATTTAGAAGTCTTTATGCCTGACGGCAGGCTGAAACCCATAGGTGAGCTGGCAACTATTGAAGTGAACGAAGGTGATGCTGAAATTGAAAGAGAAAATCTTCAATCAATGGGAGTCGTTTCCGGACGTCTTGAAAACCGCGACCTTGGCAGCACTATAAAAGATATTAAGCAGGCCGTAATTAAAAAGGTAAACCTGCCAAAGGGCTACAGCATTGAATATGGAGGAGAATACGCACAGCAGCAACAATCATTTAACGAACTTTTGATGATACTGATAGCATCAAGCATTCTTGTGTTTGGCGTAATACTTTTTTTATTCAAAGATGTAAAAGTTGCATTTGCTATTTTAATTATTGCTGTGTTGGGTATTGCCGGAAGTTATCTTGCACTTTTTATAACCAACACGCCGTTGAATGTTGGCAGCTATACAGGCCTTATTATGATTGTGGGTATTATAGGCGAAAATTCCATCTTTACTTTTTTACAGTTCAAAGAAACACTGCATGATAAAAGTGTTGATGATTCAATTGTTTATGCAATCTCTACCAGGCTTCGTCCTAAACTCATGACTGCATTGGGAGCCATTATCGCTTTAATGCCGCTTGCTTTGGGAATAGGCGCCGGCGCTGAACTCCATCAGCCTTTAGCCATTGCCGTTATAGGAGGTTTTTTAATTGCTCTCCCGTTGTTACTGATTGTTTTACCTTCTATGTTGCGGTTGCTGTATAAAAATTATAAACCTAAACAGTAAGCTTTCCCTCTACCCCATCATCCATTGTTTTACCGGTAACGATTGCAGTGGCAATTTTTATAAGCGAAATCATTTTATTATTTTTTGTATCCCAGTAATAACCTTCCTGCGGTGTTACTTTAAGCAATGAAATTGACGGGTCATCTTTACCTTCTGTAAACCAGGCTTTGGCAATAGGTGACCACATTTCTTCAATTTTATTTTTGTCAAAAATTATTTCAGCAGTTCCAAAAATGCTTAGGTATTCTGAACTGCTTTGATTGGA
>JBDTYU010000130.1:0-2342 GCA_040005535.1 Ginsengibacter sp.
AAAGATGGTAAAGGCAGAAAGGGGTCTAAACAATTGTTGAGCACTGCACATTTCTCTTTTGCCAGCCCATGTACTTCTATAATTTTATTACTCGTATAATTACTGACTGCTAAAATTTTATCACAGGATTGCAGCATCTTTCTTTTACGGTCGTTGAGCGGATACCATATTTCTATTCCATGTGCTAAAAGAATAATCTTCGTATGGGGCGCTATTTTTTTTATAAGCCATCCTATGAGTAACAAATTTATATGGCTTAAGATCACCACATTGCTTTTGGAACCAACCTGTACCATTTCTTTTATAAAGCGTAATTTATCTATCCCAAATCCCCTGAAGTTTTCAGCAGGAAAATAAGGATTGTTGAAAGCATCCCGCTGCTTGTCGTACATGCTGCAAATTTTTAAAAGACCTTCATGTTGTATACTGTCTTCATATAATGCCTTACCTAGTATTCTGCATACTTTTTCAATACCGCCGGTGGCAGAAAAGATACGAAGAGTAAGGAAGAGGGTTTTATTCAATTAGCTAATTAACTCCACGGGTTTCTAAAATGATCAACGATACTAAATGGCTCCAGTGTAATTTTCCTTCTTTGAATTTTTTATATTTAGACCTGGAGGCCGGGTTGCTGTTTTCCATGGTATCCCTAACAAATTTATCGTCACTAAGCCATTGCATGAAAGGAAAACTAAAACCCATTTTCTCCCGGTTCCATAAGGCTTCAGGCAACTTGTTTTTAAAAGCATTTATTAAAATTTGCTTAGGTAACTCACCTTGGTATTTTAGATTTGTATCAATTGATAAAGCTGTTTTTATTACTTCATCATCTAAAAAGGGAACTCTTATTTCCACACCATGTGCCATGCTCATTATATCGGCATCTCTCAGTAACTGGTTTTGCATGTACATATTTAATTCCAGCCAGCTTGCCTTATTTTTTGCAGACAATACTGATACTTCCGGCAGTATGGGATGCTCCTGAAGAATACTCCATATTTCCTTTTCGGCAGCGCCTAACTGCCGTGCTATTTGTGCTGGTATAAACTGCCCTCTTAAAAAAAGATATAATCCCTTGATGCCTCCCAAAGTAAGGTAGGGCAACCTGCTTAATTTTTTTGCACTGCTGCGCCCGGCAACTTGCAATAACGCTGCTGGCATTTTTTTTAATTCGTTAGCAATGGCTATCCTCTTAAAAGAAGGATAGCCTCCAAATAATTCATCACCACCAACACCGGATAGTACAGCTTTTAAACCATGTTCTTTTGCATACTTGCTGATAAACCAGGTATTTAATCCATCGCAACTAGGCATATCCATTGCCTGTAATATTGCCGGAAAGGATTGTTGAAATTCTGATTCAACCAGCAAATGCTGATAATGTTTACATTCCAGTTTGCGGATTAAAATATCCTGGTACTTTTTTTCAGAAAATTCTGATTCATTAAAATAAAGTGATAAGGTTTTTAAATGTTCCTTTTGAGAGTCAGATGCAAGGCTGGTAATAATGCTCGAATCTATTCCCCCGCTTAAAAAAACACCTATGGGCGCATCAGATAATAAATGCCTTCTCACTGCTTTTTGAAGTGAAGCTTTAATAGCATTTTGTGATGTTTCAGAATCGTGTATGGTATCACTATAACTGTAATGGGTAAACGATTGTAAACTGTTAGTACCTGTTGAAAGATTAAATTTATAAAAACAACCTTTATGCAGGGGATTTACATTTTGCAAAGTAGTAACAGGTTCAGGTATATGTCCATAAGCCAATTGAAAAACCGGCCAGTGTATATTTTCTTTTTTATTTTTCAATGCGCTGAATGCCCGGATCTCTGAGGCGAATTCTATTGAACTATTCGTTACGGCATAATACAATGGCTTTATCCCGGAAGGATCTCTTACTAAATACAAATTTTTTTCAACGGTATCGTATAACGCAAAAGCAAACATGCCGGAAAGCTTCGCAAAGCTTTGTGTGTTCCATTGGGCGAATGCGGCTAAGATAACTTCAGTATCGGAGTGTGTATGAAACTTTCTTCCTGCCTGTATCAGTTCATTTTTTAATTCATGAAAATTGTAAATTTCTCCATTGAAAGAAATTATATAACGTTCCTGGTAAATCATCGGCTGGTGACCGGATGCAGAAAGATCTATCAATGCCAGTCGCCTGTGTCCCAATACCAGGTTGCTTTCTGTGCAACTATATAAACCAGCATCATCGGGACCACCATGCTTTTGCAAATTGCACATTTGTGTTACCATGTTTTCAATGGCAACTAATGGTAATGTTTTATTGGCTATTCCTGCAATTCGGCACAAAGGGTTGTGAGTTATGAATTATG
>JBDTYU010000131.1:0-1503 GCA_040005535.1 Ginsengibacter sp.
ATGATAGAATCATAACATTCCTTAAAATATTTTCCATTATTGTAGTTGGCTATTAAAATTGAAAATTTCATTTCCCTGTTTCACTTAGCATACCATAATAAATTGAAACCAATCTTTCATTCAAAATTTTACTATCATAATTTTCTTTCACAAACCTTTTGCCTCTTGCACCCATCTTTTTTCTCAATTGAACATCATTTGCCAAAGCCATTACTGTATTTACAAAAGCGGGTATGTCATTCTGCTTAATAACAAAACCGGTTTCTCCATCTATCATTCCTTCATTCCTCCTGCATCTGACACTATTACCGGCAATTCCATGGCCTGGGCTTCCTGTATTACCAGGCCTTGTGTCTCTGCCCTGCCTTCATTTACTATGCCCGGAAGAATAAAAACTTCAGCATCGTTCATAAGATTAATAATTTCATCCTGTATCTGGTCTCCAACCATTTTTATTTCATTTGAAAGACCTGAGCTTTTTATTAATGCCTGTAACTCGTTATACAATTCTCCATTGCCCGCAATAACGCCATTAAATACTATTGAATTTTGCTTTAATTTTTTACAAATTTCTATAAACAAAAGCGGTCCTTTAAGTGCAATTAACCTGCCCGCAAACAGCAAGCTGACTAAATTGTTACCTTTTTCAACGGCATTTTTTTTATTAAATAATGTGGTATCTAATCCCGCAGGCAATAAACATATTTTGCTTTGTTGACAGCCAAGATCAATAAGTTTTTCTTTTGTATAGGATGTGTTGACTGTAAACAACTCACAACTGTGAAAAAGTTGTTCGTAAACATTCTTTTCTACTATCAAATCATAGCCATGAAAAGTAGTTATGAATTTTGCTTTTGGAAAAAGTCCCATCTTTTTAAGCGATAGAACATAGTTCCCTATAAAACCAAAATGCGCATGGAGTATATCATATTCCGGTTTATCAAGAAAAGAAATCAACTGGTATATTGACATTCCCTTTTTCCTGGTATTATTTTTAAATAAATATTTTATTAAACCCGCGTTTCTCTTATTTGGGTTTTGAAACAGCCGGCCCAGGAATAAAATTATTTTTTGAATTCGTTTAGCAGGCAATGCATGTACATACGTCGTATGCCGCAACAGACCTGCTTTTATTATTGCAGGATGAATTTGTTTTGTGGCATTTGTTGATTGAGCAAAAATATGAACCCGGTGTCCATCGTTTATAAGTGCAATAACCTGGTTGACAATAAACGTTTCCGAAATAACAGGGAAACTATCTACAAAAAAGGCAATAGATAATTTTGGCTGAATATTATTCAATAAGTGTTTAAAGGTTTGGAGATACCGGCTGACGGTAGTAAAAGACTGTTTGTCATTCTTTTTCCTGCTGGGAATAAAGCGGAATATAAATATCGTTGTGTTGCTCCAGCGTAATAAATTTCCTGTAACTAAATCGTTGCATTATTGTCCCTACCTCATCCCGGTTTGCATCAAAAACTTCTACCATTACAACCGGCTTAC
>JBDTYU010000132.1:0-4349 GCA_040005535.1 Ginsengibacter sp.
CCTGGATAATTCCGGCAAGATTTTTTACGCTTATTTCTTTTGGAGCCATGCCACGTAAACCCGGGATCGTAATAAAAGCATTTGATTTAGCCTCATCTGATAGTGCACTTCCAAATTGAACTTTCATTTGTTCTGCCTGTGTCTTTAAAACACCAAGACCTGTTTTTATATCGTTGGTAATATTTTCTCCGCCAAAAGGAATTACAGCAGTATGTTTTAATATTCCTTCATAAAAAACTGCAAGGTCTGTTGTGCCACCACCTATATCGACAATAGCAACTCCGGCTTCAAGATCATGATCGCACATAACGGCGGCGGCTGAAGCAAGCGGCTGCAACACAAGATCTTTTGTAATGAGGCCGGCTTTCTCCACACTGCGGTTAATATTTCTTATAGCATTTTTATCGCCGGTAATAATGTGAAAGTTTGCGCCCACTTTTACACCGCTATATCCAATAGGATCAGGAATGTTTTGAAAATTATCAACTGTAAATTCCTGTGGAATTACATCAATTATCTGGTCACCTGCCGGAATGTATGTTTTGTACTGATCGTTTACAAGCTGATCAATTTCCGACTGCTTGATTTCTTCATCAGTATTTTGCCGCACAATATCTCCCCTTGTTTGCAGGCTTTTTATATGATGGCCCGCAATGCCTACATACACCTCAGAGATAGGAAGGTTTGGATTACTTGCATAACAATTTTCCAAAGCCGTTTGTATGGCTTTAATTGTTTGATCAATGTTCAACACCATGCCGTGTTGCACACCGTTGCTGTTCGCACGGCCAAAGCCAAGAATCTCAAGCTTGCCGAATTCATTTTTTCTTCCCGCTATGGCTGCAATTTTTGTGGTGCCAATGTCGAGACCTACGATAATGGGTTGTTCGCTGTTCATATTGTTTTTTTTTAATTGTCTTTTTTTAGCAATACTATTTTTAAATAACGGCAGAGCTGTATAAAGGCTGTGTGGTACGATGTTGTTTTATTTTTTGGTTTTTTTATTTTTTTAAAATCATTTAATTCTAATTTTTAATAGTCAGTTTTCGGAGGCATTATCGCTTTCGGTTTTTCTTTAGTGCTTTGCAATGGCTTTAAAACAGGCGGTTTAATAACCTGCTTTTTTACAGTTGCTGGTTTTGATTTTTCGCCGGATGGTGAATAGCCTGTTTGGGTATGAGTTTTTACAGCCGGCTGTTTTACAAAAAATGGTTTTTCAGGAACATGAATAGGGGCTACAGAACTATGGTTTTTATTATCTGCATTTGTATTTCCTTTTACATCTTCATCGGGAATATTTTCAACTTCAGTGGATGTATTGATATTATTATTATTGTCTTCTGGTTGTTCCAACTGGATATTAGTTGAATCATTGGTGTGCTTTTGTGCATCAGCAATAAGGGCTCTCATAATTTGAACAGAGCGCAGCGAGTCTGTTTTAATTTCTTTTGCATCTCTTCTTATTCCTACTATCTGCTTTGCAAATTGTAAATCAAGAGATGAATAGAGGCTCCATCCTTTTTTAGATAATACTTGTTTGTAAAAGCAAAGAAGATTATTGAATTTTTGACGATAATTTTCTACATTGCCAAAATGAATAACCTGGTTTCCTAATTTTGGAATTAAATCAAAAGAGTGGTCGGGAGAAATATCAACCTGTTCAATTTGTGCCATCCAAAAAGGATCGTTACCGATAAATTCACCGAGCGTTCTGATATCCTTAATAAGATTACTATCAGCTTTTGAAAAAATTACATCAGTAGGAAAATTAGTAAACACAGGAAGCCTCGCAGAAAACTTATCGCTTAACGGAAGTCTTGCCAGTGAGCTATCCATATAAAAAGACAAACCAGTAGCAGTAAAAATGCGTGCTATGGGTTCTCTCTCTTTTATTTTTACCTGAAGCGTATTATTATTATCAAAGTATAGCTCAGCTTTTTTAATCCATTGGCTTTTTTGTAATTCTGTTTCCATTGATGCAAGGTCTATTGAATAAAGAGGTTTCATTCTCAGATTACCTCCACTTGTTTTTTGTAAAACATCAAGCACATCTTTTTTATCGATAAAAAAATTGTTTTGAACGCCGGAAATACTTACTTCAATTTTAGCACAATGCTCATTGTTTTTCCTGGTGATGGCAGCTATTAGTAATACAACTGTTCCCGCGCAAAGGAGTATCCACACCATAACCACAAGGATTTTCTTAAATATGTATTTACCGTTTGCTATCATAAATGTTATAAATCTTTACTCAATAAAATTTCTTTTATTGGCGCTATAAGCTGGTCAATATCTCCCGCACCGGCAGTAATTAATAAGCTGCCTTCAACATTTCCTTCAATTGATTTAATATAATCGTCCTGCAGGTAAACCATTAACTCTTCTTTAGTGACTATGCTTGCGTTTTTGTTTTTCATGCTACACAAAATCAAATCACTTGATACACCTTCTACAGGCAACTCCCTGGCTGGATAAATTGGAAGAATAAATATTTGATCGGCCTGGTCAAGGCTTTCGGCAAATTCTTTGGCGAAGTCTTTCGTTCTTGAAAACAAATGCGGCTGAAAAATAATAGTGCATTTCCTGTTGCTGAATAAACTTTTTGCTCCGGTAATTAAGGCATTTAATTCCTGTGGATGATGAGCATAGTCATCAATAAAAATGACATTATGATTAGTACCTGGCACAAAACTTTGCTCTTTTTTTTCATGAGAAAATTGCCCGGGATTAATAACATATTGAAATCTTCTTTTCACACCCTGAAAATCTTTTACGGCTTCTTTTATTTTCTTAGGCTCAATTTTAAGATGATGCGCAATCACAATTGCAGCCACAGCATTTTCCACGTTGTGCATTCCACCCATATTCAGTTTTATATTATCCAGCATCCAGTTTTTGGTTATCACATCGAACTCATAGCCGCCATTGTGCATGGTTATATTAGCCCCATAAGCATCAGCCGTATTATTTTGAAGACTATAACGTATATGGTTAGCCGCAGAAAATTCATCATCTGTCGTCATTCCATATCTTGTTAATAAGAGACCGTTGGGTTTTAACTTCGCAGAGAATTCAACAAATGCTTGTTTCATATTCTCTTTTGTTCCATAGATATCAAGATGATCAGCATCCATTGAAGAAATCAAAGCCACGTCAGGAGATAATTTTAAAAAACTGCGATCATATTCATCCGCTTCTGCAACAGAAACATTATTCTCACTGCTCCAGAAATTTGTATTATAATTGACTGAAATGCCTCCAAGAAAAGCATTACATCCAAATCCTGAATGTCTCAAAAGGTGAGCTATCATTGTGCTAATGGTAGTTTTACCATGTGTGCCTGCAATACAAATACTAAATGATGATTTTGTTATTTCACCCAGCAGAGTGCTGCGCTTTATTACTTCATAGTTATTATGTAAATAATAATTAAGTTCTTTATGATCTTTAGGAATAGCAGGGGTATACACCACTAATTGTGCCTTTTTGTCAAGCAGATTAACATCATCTTCGTAATGAATATGCATCCCTGTGCTTTCCATTTGTTTTGTTAATGATGTAACAGTCTTATCATATCCGCTTACGGTAGCATTTTTACTTAAATAATATTTTGCCAGGGCACTCATTCCTATGCCCCCAACACCAATAAAATAAACTCGTGATATAGTTGTATAATCTTTCAATTTAATATCCTTCATTCAAAATGAAAGGCTAAAGTTTTTAACCTCACCCCAACCCCTCTCCAAAGGAGAGGGACGTGGACATAAGCCGTGATTTGTTTAAGAATAATTTTTTCCCCAGAAAATTTCATTTATGTATTGTTTTTAAAATTTCGTTTGCTATTGTTTCATCTGCCTGAGTATTGCTCATTTGCGAAATATTTATTCCCAGTTCATGAATTTTTTTTTCATCATTTACTAAGTCAAGCAGTGTTTCCATCAAATGCAATTTTACATCGGCATCTCTTACCATAATTGCAGCGTTCTTTTTTACTAAGGCCATTGCATTTGCTGCCTGGTGATCTTCTGATGCAAACGGATAAGGAACAAAAACTGCGGCTTTACCCACAACAGAAATTTCAGCAATCGTCATTGCGCCAGCCCTAGCCACTACCACATCTGCCGCAGCATACGCATATTCCATCCGTGTAATAAAAGCATTGGTCCAGACATTACTTTTTTCTTCTTCAGCTTTAGCAGCTAACCCGGCATATAATTTCCCGGTTTGCCAGATAAGCTGCAGATTATTTTTTTTGAAAGCATCAATATTATTATCGATGGCTTCATTAATACTTCTTGCTCCAAGACTTCCTCCCATAACAAAAACTGTTTTCATTTCCTGTTTGAAGC
>JBDTYU010000133.1:0-4801 GCA_040005535.1 Ginsengibacter sp.
GTGATTGCCATCTGCCGCTGCGGATTGTCAAACAATAAACCTTTTTGTGATGGATCGCACAAAGGACATTTTGAACATGAAGCCATTGCATTTGATTTACCTCCTAAGAAATAATTATTGTAAAGACGAGCTCTTGAATTATTTTTTCATTCGAAAACGAATAAAATTCAATCCTCTTATATTTTGCTGATTAAATTTTAGCTATTGCATTGTGCTGTCAGCTTTTTCATTTTTTGCCTTCTTCCTGAAGAAGCCACGCAATAAAAAATTATGCTGAAGAGCTTCCAGATCTTCATCCAGTTTTTTTGTACCTGATTGTAAATTTTTTAAGGTGAGTTTTATATTTGTTGCAGCCTGCTCATCATGCAGCAACATTCCAGCCGGAGCATTTTTATTATTTAAACCATCATTGAAAGTATTGGTTGAAGTTTTCAAATTGTCAACGACACCTTTTGAAGTTTCGGCTATTTGTTGAAGCTGCAGAACTGTTGATTTTAATTTATTGAAAATAACAGTATCCGTTACCAGGTCATTGGCCAGAGAGCCCTTTGCACCAAGCTTTGCTGTGTAAGCGGCTACATTTACTGAAAGCTTTTCCAGGTTTAAAGATGCTCTTTTTAATGTAACAGTAGTTGCATTTAAATTATTTACCATAGTTTCATCTGTCATTAATTTACCTATAGTTCCCTGCCCGTCAACAAGCCTTTTACTTATTACTTTAAAGCCGTTAGTTATTTCAAGAACGTTATCATTATTTTTTGCAAGAGTGCTCATCATTTCTTCAGTTCCTGCCAACTTTTCTATACCTAAAACATCCCCTGTTTCAACTTCCGGCGATTGAAGTGATCCACCATAAATTACTACAATTTTATTACCGATTAATCCATCACTGCTTATTTTTGCTTTTGCATCTTTGCGAATAAACTGGTGAGAATGTTCTTCAACGTTCATGGTAACCACCACCTTTGCGTTCCCTGAAAGAGATATTTTTTTTACAGTTCCAATCTTAACACCGGAGAACCAAATGTTATTGCCTTTTTGCAAACCATTTACATCGTCAAAGGTGGCGCTGATGGATATTGATTTTTCAAATGTTTTATGCTGGGAACCGAGCGTGAGCACAGCTATTATAAAAATGGCAAGGCCAAGAAATATAAATATGCCAACTATTATGGCTCTTTTGTTATTGGTAGATTTCATTTCTGGTTAATAAAATTATAATTATAAAAATTTTGTATTCTTTCGTCCTGAGTATTAAAAAGTTCTTCAAAAGTACCCTGTTTTAAAAACTTACCATCTATCATCATTGCTATACTATCACCGGTAGCTTTCGCACAGGTAAGATCATGTGTAATAACAATAGAAGTTGTATTAAACTTTTCACGAACAAGGTTAATGAGTTTATTTATTTCAATACTCGTTATGGGATCAAGACCTGCCGTGGGTTCATCATACAACATTATTTCAGGGTTCAGTATAAGTGTGCGTGCAATACCAATTCGTTTTCTTTGTCCTCCGGAAAGTTCCGATGGAACCTGGTCAATTGTTTGAGATAATCCA
Source organism: Ginsengibacter sp. (assembly GCA_040005535.1). GTDB lineage: Bacteria > Bacteroidota > Bacteroidia > Chitinophagales > Chitinophagaceae > Ginsengibacter. Next base: position 1,561 of record JBDTYU010000133.1, read on the forward strand.
ACATTCTCCAGCACGCTTTCAATTGCATGGGTTACTTCCTGCTGAGTCATATCCCTTGAATTTCTTACCAATGGAAATGCAAGATTTTCTCTAACGGTCATACTATCATATAAGGCGCTGCTCTGGAAAGAAAAACCAACTTTTAACCTGAGTTCACGCAGTTCTCTGTCATTTAATTGATCCACTTCTTTGCCCAGTACATTTACAGTTCCGCTATCAGGTTTAAGCAAGCCGCAAATTATTTTGATCAGTACAGATTTACCTGTCCCGGATCGACCAAGAACCACTACGTTCTCTCTTTTATGTACATCCAGATTTACTCCCTGCAATACATGATTATCACCAAATGATTTATACAGATCCCTTATCGAGATCATTAATTCCTTATTATTCATACTATACAGTTCATTTTCCATTTACCTGATACTATTGGTAATTTGAACAATAAGAATTTCTTCAATAAAAACCAGGAACATAGAAACCACCACTGATGCGTTGGCGGCTTTTCCAACACCTTCGGTTCCCTGGGTTGCGTTATACCCCTTATAACATCCTACAATGCCAATCGTAAATCCAAATACAATGCTTTTTATGAAAGAGGAAAAAATATCAAGAAAAGAAATTTTTTCAAATGCCTGTTGAAAGAATGAAATAAAACTTGTCGCTTCATTTTGATGAACATTAAGATATGCACCTAGCATAGCCACGGCCGCCGTGTAACACATTAACATAGGTATCATAAGTGTAGTAGCCACCACGCGGCTCACTACTAAAAACTTAAAAGGATTTACAGCAGAAACTTCCATGGCGTCTATTTGCTCTGTTACCTTCATGGAACCTAATTCCGCACCAATGTTAGATCCTACTTTTCCTGCTGCAATCAACGCAGTTACCAATGGCGCTAATGCCCGGATAATCGCTATAGCTACCAGAGAGGGTAACCATGAACTAGCGCCAAATTCAGCCAGAGATGGCCGGGATTGCTTTGTAAAAACAAGGCCTGTAACAAAGCCGGTAAGGGTAATGAGTGGGAGCGATTTATAACCTACTTCAAAACACTGTCTTATGATTTCTTTAAACTCGTACGGAGGCTTAAAAACTTCCTTAAAAAACCGGAGAATAAATTGAAATGCTTTATACAGGTTAAAAAAATAATTATCAAATTTTTTACTAATAAAAAATTCTCTGGAGTCTTTTACATTCATAGCTGCTTCGTTAGCATTCTAAATCAAGCCCAAATTATAGCAGTACTTACACTGCGCCGGCAAAGATGGCATAAAGAATGGTAAATAAGTCGTGACAGGAAAAATTATTCCTATTTATAAAGAGTAAACCAATAAGATACCCTCCTGGTTCTTACTCTATGGATGTGTTTACGGCCCCTATACAGGTTGCTGTAGCTATTAAAAAGCTAATTATGAATAGATATTTATTTTGTCAATTGAGATAAAACTTTTCCCATTAAAATAGATTAGATTCTATAGAATGAATATCTGTAAAATGTTATTTGATTACATACTGAAAACTATATATTATAAAAATACAGTTATAATCTTTTTAGCATAATGTAATAATTTCACTTGGTCACCAATTATTAATTTGGCATACCGGCCACACTTTGATGAAAATATTTATAAAGAATATGGTAAGCATTCGCTGCAAAATGTTAGTGAAGTCTGAGCTTGAAAAACTTCAGCTTGAATATAAAGTTGTTGAGCTGGGAGAAGTAATTCTTCATAAGAAAATAGAAAATGAAAAACAAGATGCACTACAAGCTGCATTACAAAAATGGGGACTTGAGCTAATGGATGATAAAAGAAGTATGATAATTGAAAAAATTAAAAATGTAATTATAGAGATGATTCACTATACTGATGAACTTCCTAAAACAAATTATTCTGCATACATTAGTGATAAGCTAGACCATCATTATACATATCTTGCCAATTTATTTTCAGAAGTTGTGGGAACTACGATTGAACATTTTATCATTGCACATAAGATTGAAAAGGTTAAAGAATTGTTGGTTTATGATGAGATGAACCTTACGCAAATTTCAGAGAAGCTGCATTATAGCAGTGTTGCGCATCTTTCAAACCAATTTAAAAAAGTTATAGGTTTAACGCCCTCTCATTTTAAAAGACTTAAAAATAAAAGACGTGTAGCTTTGGAGAACATGTGAATTATGTAACTTATTTATAGAATCATGTAATATAAATTACCTGCATTTTTATGATCTTTACATTCCAAATATTCGCTGAACAAGTCCGGGATGAAAATATATAAATGCGTTAAATTACCGTCAATCATTCTGTCCCGCTAAGTCATCACGAAAGCGGTGACTAAAATATCCTTAAGCGAAATAATTTCTTATTAAGAAAAATTTCTCATAAGTTATTAGTTTGGTAAACTGCTCCTGTTTTCACAGGAGCTTTGTATTTATACTAATTTTCGTTACGTTTTTAAATTCAACATAATTTTTATCTCAGCTTTTGCTTAGCCCAATATTTTTTTGAAATTAAGCGTTTAAGTTCTTACATGTAATTTCAGTTTTTTCTTATAGCTAATACTTGCGAATAGATGAAACTTTAGTTATGATTGCGGCATAATTCTTTCTTTACAAAAAATAAAAAACAATGAGCCAGGCATTTGTAAAAGAAAGCGATGAACAATGGCTGCATGATATACCGCCGACACTTAATGCATCAATAATGTACTTAACAAGGGAAAACAATGGCATAAGGGTGTATGAGCAAAAGAATTACGTTGATGCAAAAACGGGGAAGGAAGTTCACCTAATGAGCAACGGCCTTTCTTACTCAACTGATAAAGACAGCAAATGGTATATCGTCTAATATGGTTGAACACTAAGCGTTATCCCAATTTTTTAGTTTTATTTCGAATCATTTCTAATCATCAATAAAGCTTATCTTCAAAGTCTTTACTAATTCTACACTTTTTTTGCGAAACCCGCTGGCAATCTACAAGGCTTACATTTTATTGATTATACTTTTCGGAACTAACAGGATTGTTAAATGGCAGGGATTTATAAAATATATATCTGGAAAAAAGCGCCATTCTTACGTCTGGTGCTTCCACTTATTGCAGGGATTATTTTGGAATATTATTTTAAATTTGAAATCCGGAGTATCGCCTTTGTATTCTTAGTTCTAAATCTATCTTATATATTTTTTAGAATTTTACCGCTTGCTTATCGTTTTAAATTGCAGCCTTTTCAAGG
>JBDTYU010000134.1:0-2688 GCA_040005535.1 Ginsengibacter sp.
TTGTGGAATTTTTGTGGCCATTATAAAACTGCATACTATCCCGATTTGCTTTTTGTTAAGGCCGAATGCCGGCAACTCTTTTTTCGCAAGATTGCACGACTCTTCTTCATGACCCTGGTAAGTAATCATAAATCCACTATCATGATAAAGGCAGGCAATATTTAAAAGAAGTAAGTCTTCTTCTCTATTCATATTCTCACTCCTGGCAATTCTTTTCGCCTGTTTTAAAATACCAAGTGTGTGCTGAACGCTGTGATAAGTAAGATCTTTTGATAATCCATTTCGCAATTTCAACAGGATATGGGATTTTATATTTTTATATTTTTCCTTCGTTAGCATTGAGTAGTATAAGTATAAAATATCCTTTATTAACTTGCTGCTTTAAACGTGGTAGCAATTTTATTATTCTCAAAAATTATATTCCTCATCAACTTCCATTTTTCAATAATTTTTTACCAGCTCTGCCCAATGAACAGGATGGCAGCGGGTTGCAGAATTTTATGAATTAACTTTAAAAATGCTACCAATATTTTTAATACGACATACTTTATTTTTTAACCCATTACCTCATATATAGTAACAGGGCCTTTCTTATTCTTTAAATTGGATTCCCCTGTTTTTTTACATTGGAAAAATTCCTTTACTTTTTCGTAAGAAACTTCGTCAATTAATATTTGTCCTTCCTTGGCGACAGATTGTAAACGCTGGGCAACATTTACAACATCCCCGATAACAGTATAATCAAGACGGCGCAGATTGGCCGACCCGATATTTCCGCTGATCATTTCACCACTATTTATTCCAATAGACACTTTAGGAGTAAAAGCAGGATGGTCAGATTCAACGGGAAATTTTTCTATCTGCGCTCTTACTATAAGACTGGCTTCAATGGCTCTGTCTAAATGATAATCCCCACGGAAAACGGCCATTACTGCATCACCAATAAACTTATCAATATAGCCGCCTTGAGCAATAATCTCTTTTACCATTACATCAAAATATTTGTTCAACAGTTTTACTACTGTGTCGGCGGGTTCAGATTCACTAATGGTTGTAAAGCAACAAATGTCTATGAAAACTACTGTTGCATTTACAGTTTCATTCACCATCAAAGATGTTTCATATTCGCGTCGGTTCATAAAATTGAGCACGGTTTCATCTACATACATACGCAGGATATTGTTTTCCTTAATTGCATTTAAGGTGGCTCGTAACTGTGCAACGTGATCAATGGTTTTTTTCATGGTGAGCTCCAGGTCCTCAAAATTTACGGGCTTCGTTAAAAAATCAAAAGCCCCCCGGTTCATTGCAATACGTATATTTTCCATATCACCATAAGCCGATACAATAACGGCTTTTATTAACGGGCTCACTTCTTTTAATTTATTTAGTAATGTTAACCCATCCATGCCCGGCATATTTATATCGCAGAGCACTACATCCACATCGGGATAAAGCAGCAGTTTATCAAGTGCGTCATTTCCATTGACAGCAAAAATAAATTCATACTGATGTTCACGTATCTGCTTCCTGAATTTTTGCTTGATGAGCATCTCCAAATCTGTTTCATCATCAACCACTAATATCTTGGTCATTAAATTTTAGTTTTAATTTATCTTTTAAAAGAGTAAAGTCAAGCGGTTTCGTTAAAAAATCATCTGCTCCCAGGCGAATAGCCTGGTTATAATTTTCAGCATCACCATAAGCGGTGATCATCATAACTACCGGCGGCGGCGATGCATATTTTTGCTTAATGTGATCTAACAAATCCAATCCGCTCATGCCCGGCATATTAATGTCAGACAGTATAAGCACAACTTCATGCACATGCTGAGAAAGATAGGAGAGCGCCTCTTCCCCGGAATAAGCAAAAACAAATTCCATTTTAAGGTCGCGAATTTCTTTTCTGAAACGTTGCTGAAAAAGTGTTTGCATGTCTTTTTCATCATCAACTACTAAAATTTTCATATTATTAAATTTCTAAACTTAATTATAAGGCAAAAGAATGATAAACTCTGCAAATTCACCTTCTTTTGTTTCAACTTTCAACTCACCATTATGTTCTTTAGTAATAATATCATAGCTCAGGGATAATCCTAATCCTGTTCCCTCGCCGGTTGGCTTGGTTGTAAAGAATGGCTGATATATTTTATCTGATATTTTTTGAGAAATGCCAACGCCATTATCTTTCACCCTGACTTCTATTTTATTATTTGATTTCTTAGTGCTTATTGAAACAATTGGTTCGTAATTATCTTTATGTGCTAAGCCAGTCTGCTCTGATGAACGAAGGGAAGCATTCTTCTTTTCTGTTACAGAATAAAATGCATTGGTAAATAAATTAAGGAGTACTCTTCCTATATCCTGCGGAATAATATTTATTAAACCGATGGTCTCATCAAAATCCGTTTCCATTGTAGCATTAAACGATTTGTCTTTGGCTCTTAAACCATGATAACTTAGTCGTAAATATTCATCAGCTAATGCATTAATATCTGTTGGTTCTTTTATAGCACTGCTACTGCGGCTGTGTTGCAGCATACTTTTTACTATTGCATCGGCACGCTTGCCATGATGATTTATTTTTTCTTCATTTTGTTTTATATCATCTGCGATCATCATTGCCTCTTGCCCATTGCCATTTGCCAATTCGTTTTTCATTTCATCAATTAATTCTGTATTTACTTC
>JBDTYU010000135.1:0-3900 GCA_040005535.1 Ginsengibacter sp.
GAAAAAGAAATTATGATTGTATAAATTCTTAGAAAGCTAATATTGAAAGAGCAATTACTGATATTAATTTCCACTCCACTCTATCTGGTAGTTATTGGGTTCGAGATGATTCTAAGTCATCTTCATCTTAAAAAATATTATTCTTTAAAAGATACTTTCATCAATATTTATTTATGCCTCCTTAATGGGGGTATCGATCTTGTTTTCAGAGCAGTCTATATAGTTATTCTCGTTACAATTTTCAGGTTTCATTTTATTGATTTTTCTTTTAACTCACTTTTGTATTGGTTTTTACTTTTCATTCTTGAAGACCTGGCATTTTATATTGAGCATAGGGTTGACCATTTTTGCCGCCTTTTCTGGGCTGTGCATGTTACTCATCATTCCTCACAGGAATTTAATTTAACTACCGGTTTTCGCTCATCAGTGCTTCAGCCACTATACCGGTTTATTTATTTTTTACCCCTCGTCTTATTAGGCTTTAAACCGATCGACATTATATTTATGTATTCATTCACACAGATATATGGAATACTCGTTCACACTCAATATATCAATAAAATGCCTCAATGGTTTGAGGCCATTTTTGTAAGTCCTTCTCACCACAGAGTGCACCATGCAAGTAATATTCGTTACTTAGACAGGAATATGGGAATGGTATTAATAATCTGGGACAGGTTGTTTGGTACTTTTCAACCTGAAATTGAAGAAGATCCTGTGAAATATGGGCTTACCAAACAACTGGAAAATCCGCATCACCTTTCAAAAATAATCTTCCACGAGTGGCAAAATATTGGCTCAGATTTGCAAAAAAAAATACCATTTTTTGTCAAGCTTAAATATTTAGTGATGCCCCCCGGTTGGAGTCACGATGGTAGCACAAAAACTGCGAAAGAATTGAGAAAAGAATTAATGCTTTAAAAAATTAATCTGCAATCGCAATAACCTTACCTGTTTTGTTAGCTATATAAACTCCTGTAAGAATAACAATCTGCGAAATTAATTTCCTTACCGTAAGTGGAAGCGCAGCCAGCCCTGCTGAGGTTATGCGAAGAGAGGCAATCTGGTAAACAGATAAAGTTTTAATACGTGCTTTCGTTAAAATAAATGAATTCCCCCATATTACAGACAACACAATAAAAAAATCCAATTTATAAGTTCTTTGCTCAAAACAATATTTTTACCCGCAAAGATGTATTTTTATTCTGTAGTAAAATGTTGTTGTTGCCTGAATAAAATACCTTCTGATTAATTATAAAAGTTCAACCTTTTCAAATTATCTTAAACAATATATATGAGTCGTAAAAATCTTAAAGACATCAGCACGAGAGCGGGAAAGGAATATGAAAAACAAGAAACAAAAGATAAGACAGCAAAAATACTGGAGGAGTTAAATGACTTGCAAAACCTTTTGTTTGCAGAAAATAAGCATTCGTTGCTGGTTGTAATACAGGGGATGGATGGTAGCGGTAAAGATGGAGTAATAAGAAATGTTTTCACTTCAATGAACCCACAGGGTGTAGATGTAAAAAGTTATAAGGCGCCAACTAGTGAGGAATTAAGCCATGATTTCCTGTGGCGCATTCATCAATATGCTCCTGCGAAAGGAATGGTACGAATTTTTAACCGTAGCCATTATGAAGATATATTAATAACACGTGTTCATAAATGGTGCGACGATAAAACTGCCCGCAAAAGAATGAAGGCAATCAATGACTGGGAAGAGTTGCTTACAGGGCAGAACAATACCCATATTCTGAAATTTTATCTTCATGTCTCCGCAAAAGAGCAACAACAAAGGCTTGAAGAAAGAACAAAAGATCCATCAAAAATGTGGAAGTATAATGTCAATGACTTTGAGGAAGCAAAGCTTTGGGATATTTATATGCGCATGTATGAAGATTGCTTTGAAAATTGCAATATCATACCCTGGGCAATTGTTCCCAGCGACCAGAATTGGTATAAAGAATATATTATTGCCTTAACAATAAGAGACACATTAGCGGGATTGAAAATGCAATATCCCGGGCTTAAAAAATAATATCGGTTTTCATCATCATTAAAATCAAACATTATGGGCTTCATTAAAGAATTTAGAGAGTTTGTTGTTAAAGGCAATGTAGTTGACCTGGCTATTGCAGTAATTATAGGCGCTGCATTTGGTGCTATCATTTCATCTCTTGTAGAAGATGTAATAACTCCTCTGCTACTTACTCCTGCATTAAAAGCAGTTGGTGCAGAAAATATAGCAGATCTGAAATGGGGAGCGGTAAAATACGGAAGTTTTTTATCGGCAGTCATTAAATTCTTAGTGATTGCATTGGTACTTTTTTCTTTAATAAAAGGAATAAACGCTATGAAGAAAAAAGAGGACGAAGCACCATTAGTACCATCTTCTACCGATAAATTGCTGATGGAAATAAGAGATCAGTTGAGGAACAAAAACTAAAAGCAATTCATTGATTGAAGCTAATACTCAAGCAAAATTGATGGCATGTCTTTTACTTTTATATACATTGTAATTGAATAGATTCGGTGAAATTTTCTATTAGAAAAAAACGCTATTTTCGCAACACTCACAAGACGTTTACCATTTAATAAGCCTACGAAAAGTTGTTTAAAATAAATACCAAACTAATGAAAAAAATTCTTACTTTTTTCTTCCTTATGACATTTTGTATTTGTGGGTTTTCTCAAAAAGAACACCTCGTCAAAAAAGAAGGAACAAATACTTCAACAAAAGCTATTTGGAAAAGAGGAGCTCGTTTATCGTTATTTGCCGGACAGGCTGGTAGTAAAAACTGGGCCTCCGGCAGTGACGTTTTTTCAGTTTCTGCAAATGCTTTTTTAAATGCTTATGCAAATCGTGTTAAAGGAAACTGGTTTTTCAATAACTCATTAGCCGCTTCGTATGGCCTTATAAATAATAATGAATATTCCACCATCAAAAATGATGATAAAATAGATTTTTTTTCAACTGTGGGAGCCAGTTTTAAAAATAAACCAAAACTCGGTCTAGCTGCTGCATTTAATTTTCGCTCACAATTTTCCAATGGATACGACCGCGATTATCTTAACCAGGGAATTAAAAGAAGAACATCAGGTTTCTTTGCACCTGCGTATCTTACACTTGCACCCATAGGATTAAGCTATCATGAAAAGAGCCTTGATTTATATATAACTGCCGTAGGAATTCGTGGGGTAATAGTTTCTAACCAGCAATACAGTTATGCTTTCCAGGGGGGTATTATACCTGCTAATATGATAAATGTAAAAAATCCTGCAATTCTGGAAAGGTCAGTTGCAGAAATGTATGGTGTTGATCCTAACCGAACTATTCAATACCAGGTAGGCCCTTATATTTCTGCATCCTATAATAAAGAAATATGCAGAAATGTTACTTACGACGGTCGTCTCGATTTATTTTCAGATTTTACGCATAATACTCCCGGGAATATAGATATATTTTGGACCAATACATTTTTCTTTAGAGTCAACAGCTGGTTAAATGCTGTGTACAGTATTGATCTTGCTTACGATGATGACATTAAAAAATTTGGTTATTTTAAAAATCATGCAGCCCTGCAGTCAAAGTCTATATTGGGATTAGGTGTAAGCGCTCATTTTGGCGAAAAGAAAAGAATGCATAAAAGAATGCATGATGAAATGCACAAATAAATTATACTTTATTTTTATTATCCCGGAGATTGAATCACCGGGATTTTTTTTAAATAGCTTGTGAAATTACGTTTTGAGTAAGCAAAGTTTAGCCTTAATTTACCGACGTAGAATAAATAATTTGTGAGATGAATACAGAAGTATACCAGATAAAATTGCCACAATTCGAAGGCCCTTTTGACCTGCTGCTTTTTTTTATTGAAAGAGATGAGCTGGATATTT
>JBDTYU010000136.1:0-6953 GCA_040005535.1 Ginsengibacter sp.
TATCTCTCATTACTCATTTCCCATCACTTACCCGAACCCGTATCTAATCCTTGCAAAAATTCTATCACCTCATCTCTTTGCGTAAAAATTGAAATGTTGATTCAGGAAGCGTCTTAGTTTTATTGATCGTTATTTTTCCTTCAACATTCTTTACACAAAAAATAATCCATGATGCCAGAAAGTTATCACGTAAGCATAACGTTTTAATATTAAAAAAAAACAGGTAATTCTTAAGTGTAAATCCAAAAAAAAAATGAAAATTTTTGGTAAAAAAATTTATAGATAGCAATGAATAATCACAGAAGTATGTTATTTGTATACTTTAAATATTTAAAATTTTTTCTAATTAAATTTTTAAAAATTATTGGGGAATGTGATACCCGGCAAATGAAAAATTGGGGAAATAAATAGTTATTCTATGCAGTGAGAGTTGTATCGTATATCTCTACACTAAAAGTAAAGATATTCACGGAGTTACTGGTGCTATAAGCCTGCAAAGAAGAATTATGCAGGTAAAGGATTTTTTTAATGATCGATAAGCCAAGGCCTGAACCTGGTTTAACAGTTTGCTGTCCTTGCTCATTTTCAGGACTGTTTATCCACTCTAACAAACCCTGGCTTAATGGAGGCCCGGTGTTCTCTATTTTAAATATAAGGTTATTGTTTGTAACTTCCAGAGAAACCAGTATATCTGCATTTTCGGGCGTGCTCTTAACAGCATTGTCTATTAAATTTTGAATAACTCTTTCCATCAATCTTACATCTGCGTTTACCCATACATGATACTGGCATTGGATGCACTTTAAGTTTACCTTTTTTTTAGAGGAACTTAGTTGAAAAATATTAACGGTTTCCTGAACGATCTCTGAAAGAACAAAGGGCTCCTTCTTAGCTTTAAACTCCGCCGATTCCATTTTAGATATTTCAAATAGCTGCTTATCCATGTGCTCTACCTGTAAAATTTTTTTCAATATCATTTCCAAATAATTATCTAATTCCTTCGGGGATATTTCATCTTTTTTTATAAGAAGTGTTTCAGCATAACCTCTTGCAACAGATAAAGGCGTAAGCAAATCATGAGAGATATTTGCAATAAAATCTTTCCTTTCCAGTTCAGATTTTGTAAGCTGATTGATATTATAGGTAAGTAAATCTGCCATCTTATTAAATGCCTTTGATACAGGCGCAAGTTCATCATTGTCTTTTGTTTTAAAGCGTGCATTAAAATCTCCATTCTGAAATTTTTCCAGAACATTCACCATCCTGTTAAAACTTTTTTGTATTCTTTGTATATAGAGTAAAGAAAAAATAATTGATAGTATTATTATAAAAATAAAAGCCTTAATAGCAAAACTGCTGATGTGGCTGCTGAACAGCATTTGACTAACATTTCTATATTCATTACTGCCAAGTATAACATAGATATAACCGAGCCTTTTGGATTTACCTATAACTTCGGCAGCAGAAAAAATTTTGTTTTGTGATTGATCTTTTGGATCGGGGGATTTTATATATTCCTCTCCTTTTGATAAAATAAATTTATCAATATTTTCTAACGGTATCTTCCAAAGTTTGATTTCTTTATTAGGCCCATAAAAATCCATAACGTTACCGGCGGTATCTAAAAAATACACTTCAGTGCTCGGGTTTAAGACCATAACATTTTTAAAAACCGAATCAGCTTTTCTTTTGTTAATGCCGGAACGATCAAACGGGGAAGCAAATTTTGCGATATGAGCGGCTACATCTTTATTTAAAAGCTGCGTGCTTGCAAGGTGATAATGATTAGTGGCATAATAGGTTAATGCCATAAATAATATACCCAAAATTGTTATTAAAGCGAATACTAAAATGGTAATACGCCTGAAAATGCTGAATCTTTTTGCTTTCATTCTGTAAACCGGTAGCCTGTTCCCCAGGAGGTTAAAATATATTCCGGATAATTTAAATCTCTTTCAATTTTAATTCTCAGTCTGTTTATATGCGCTGTAATGGTATGCTCATAACCTGAAAAAGCCAATCCCCATATTTTCTTCAACAACTCTTCACGTGTAAATGTTTTACCGGGATTACTTGCAAGCAACAATAAAAGATCAAACTCTTTAGGCGTAAGATCAAGCCTTTGATTGTTTAACGATGCCTTTTTCTTGTCTTTATCAATGTGCAATTCTTTGTATGTAATTTCTTTAGCTTGTTCCTCACCATTAATTAAATGCATATCAGTTCTGCGCAACAAAGCCTTTACCCGGGCCATAAATTCCAATATTCCAAAAGGCTTGGTTACATAATCATCTGCACCCAATTCCAGTGCCAATACCTTATCACTTTCTTCAGACCGGCAAGTAAGCATCATTAATGGAGTATGTAGATTATCGTTTCTTACTTTTTTACAAATTTCTAATCCATTATGTTGCGGCAGGTTTATGTCAAGAATTATAAGATCATAATCTTCATCTGAGATTTTTTCTAAAGCATCCTTACCATTATAGGAGAATGTTAGCTTATATAAATTAGAGTCAAAATGCAGGTTAAGTAACCCGGTAATTTCCTGGTCATCCTCAACTAATAGAATTTTTTTCATTTATATCGATTGTCAAAATAATATTTGTAGAATTAATTTTCTTTTAATTGCATAAGAAAATAAAAATATCCATTTTTAATAAAACGGGCAAGAGCGTGAATTTATGGACAGACGATTCTAACCGGATATTATAATCAGCTTTGCACGCTTTCTTCAGGGGTATTAAAATAACAAATAAGATTAAACGTAGTTAAGAAAAATTTATATAATTCAAAATTTATTTTAAACATATAAAGGAGAATACATTTTGAAATAAAGATATTAAATAATAATTAATTTTATAGCTATCTTATGAGTTAAGATCGCTGTTGATAATATAAATATAAAATTATTGGAAGTAACTTTTAATTGCGCTTTTCGTACGCTGGTGTTGAAGGAATTTTATATCCTTTATCTTTTAAGAGTGATTTAATTTCAGCAATTCCTCTTTCTAATTGTGGGTCTATTCCTTTTGCCATCATGCCGAGATCTTCATCCACAAGTATATCAGGATCTACACCATGCCCTTCTTTGAACCAGCTTCCATCAGGATTAAACATTCTGAAAGAAGGAACAGTAACAACCCCTCCGTCAATAAGATCAGGCACTCCGCTAATTCCTATCAAACCTCCCCAGGTTCTGTTTCCAATTAATGGGCCTAAACTCTTTCTTCGAAAGTAATCAGGGAATGCATCCCCGCCTGATCCGCTCCAACCGTTGATGAGCATAACCTTCGGACCGAAATTAGCATAAGGAGGCCATGGATTACTTTTGCCATCTCGTATTGCCCAATATGCAAGTGGAGTACGATTGAGCATTTCAATAAACCTGTCCGGAATTTGTCCGCCACTGTTGAATCTTTCATCAATCACCAAAGCTTTTTTATTCCATTGCGCATTGAACTGTCTTATTAATTCATTCTGACCATCAATACCCGTGCTGGGTACATAAATATAACCGGCTTCACCGCCGGTTTCAGCATCAACACGCTTACGATTATTCTCTACCCATGAGAGATAGCGCAATCGTCCTTCCTCTTTCATTGTTTTTACTATCGCTGTTTTAGCTCCTTTCCATGAAGGAGAAGAATTGTATGTTAGTTCAACGGTTTTATCGGCTAAGTCCTGGAAAAGTACATAAGGTTCCTGGCTGGTAGTTAACGGAGTTCCATCCACTGCAAGTAAATAACTGCCTTCGCTTATGTTTACGCCGGGCATATCTAATGATGATCGCACTTCTGCATCCCATGGGGCGCCTCGTATGATTTTTTTAATTTTATAAAAATTTCCTTCAGGTTCATAATCAACACCAAGATAACCTACGGTATGGCTGCTTTCTTTTTCAAGATCGCCGCCACCCTGGTATGTATGAGATGAGTTGAGCTCTCCAATCATTTCTCCAATAATAAAATTGAGATCTTCTCTTGTTGATGCGCCGCCAAGCATGTTGCTGTAACGTTGTTTTGCCTGCTCCCAGTTAACACCATGCATATTGGGATCATAAAAATAGTCACGCTCAAGCCTCCACACATCTGTAAGAATTTGTTTCCATTCTTCCATTGGATTTACGAGCATTTGCATTTCTGAAATATGAAGTGGCTTTTCAAATTTCTGAGAGTCTTCCGGTTTTATAACTGCCCATGCTTCTGCACGCTGCACTAATAGTTTTTGCCTGTCGGCAGACATACTATAATCATTAACATCATCAAGAATAGTTTTTTCTTCCCTCTTTTCAATATCATATATTTTTAATGAAGCCTTACCATCAGCGTCACCCTGCTGCGGAAATTTGAGATAAAGAATTTTATTTTTTATAGAACCAATTTTACCATAATTACCGGCATGTAAAGAAAGTACTTCAATCCTCGATTCAATTCCATCAAAGTCAATATTAACCGGCTCAACCTTTACGCGGATTTTTTGAACCGTATCGACAGAGGTTTTAAACTTGTGCTTTACTACAACAACTTTTGTTACCGGTCCCGGAGAAAGTATTTTAACCGTATCATTTTTGGGAAATAAAATTGAATGTGTGATTTTTTGTAATGTTAGCGCAGCTACCTGCGTAGAATTTGCATAGATAAAAGAGTTATCAATATCGCTGTAGTTGGGTGAAAAAGATTGGCTGGTGAGCAGGTAAATATATTTCCCTTCGCTATCAAAAACAGGGTTAGTAGAATTATAAAAACCACTCGTAACCTGTTTAAGATTTTTATTTTTAGAATCAAAAATAAATACGGCGCTGTGATTGTTTTCAAGATCATGACTGTAAGTAAGCCATCGTCCATCTGGTGACCAGCTACAGGAAAAATTTTCTAACGCATCATGAAAATAATGTATTGCATTATCAACGATTGTTGTTTTATCAGTCTCAAGATCATATACCTGTATCTTCATTGCCTTATCAATGAAGGCCAGTTTTTTATTATCGGGCGACCAAAACAAATTGTATCTAAAACCTGCTCCATAACTGGTAAGCTTACGTGGCTTATCCTCTTCCGAGGGGGTTATCCATAATTCATATTCCCCTGAGTGATCGCTCCAGTAAGCAATGTTTTTTCCATCAGGCGACCATGCAGGATAACGCTCAGCCATACCCGAAGTTCTTGTAAGATTTTTTACATAGCCATTTTCTGCAGGCAATGAAAATATATCTCCACGTGCTTCCATAAGAACACGGTTTCCATCAGGGCTTAAGCCAGAATGCTGAATATACTTTTCAGCTTTTTCAATTTTTGGTTTCAATGTCGCCTTATCACTCACCAGTGAAATCTTTACTTCATTCATTTTTTTTGCAGAAAAATTATAGAGATATAAATTTCCCCCGGCTTCAAAAACAATTTCTTCAGGCCCGGCAGAAGGAAAATGAATATCATCGTTTTTAAAATTAGTTAGCTGCTCTACATCTTTTGTCTTTGTATTGTATCTCCATAAATTCATTCTCACCTCCGGGCCACGGTCAGAAAGAAAATAAATTTCATCATTGTGCCACATAGGGAATTCATTGCCTTCTTCGGTGTTTAGATTGGTAATATTTTCTGAAGTATTGTTGGCAAGATTAAAAATATGAATATCAGCTTTCCATCCTCCACGATATCTTTTCCAATTACGAAAAGCCTGCGAGCGAAAAGTAACCGCCATTTCTTTTCCATCGGGTGAATAAGATGCGAACTCTCCATAAGCGAGGGGAAGTTTTAAAGAAGGGCCGCCTGATGGAGTTATAGTATATAATTGATTGAACCTGTTGCTCCCGCTTTCTCTTGCTGATGCAAATAAAATACGTTTTCCATCGGGTTGCCATCCTATAACACGATCAGTATATCCGTGTGAAGTAAGTCGAATGGGAATTCCTCCTGAAGCAGGGATAACATACACGTCTCTGTTTCCATCATAATTGCCGGTGAAAGCAATGCTTTTACCATCAGGTGAAAACCTTGGAAAGCTTTCCACTCCCAAAGGTGAGCTTAGCTTTATAGCTTCGCCACCTTCTTTAGGCATAATCCAAAGATCATTGGCATACGTAAAAACAATCTGTGTTTTAGATACATCGGGATACCTGTAAAGGCCTGCATCTGTTTGGGCTAAAAGAGATATCAAAAATAAATTGGATAGTAAATAAAAAGCAAACTTCTTCATGAAACTATTTTAAAATTTAAAAAAAAACTAACGGAATATTCTAAGGATAGAAGCAGTTGTTGAAAATCAAAAGTAAAATACCCATTATTTTTTATTGGAAAAATTTAATATGGAGAGTGGTAATATAAGGGTAGGTTTATAAATTATATAATAGCAGAAGGTTATGGTATATATTCGAAAGAAATCCTGGTAATCAAATTCATGTATTGATATTACTTTTCTCCTTCAAGTCTGGCAAGTTCACCTTCATCCAAATCATCGCCTGGCTTAGGCTTTGCAGAAAGATCAGGATCCTGTTCAATATCCCTATCCGCCTCTTTATGTGCGGCTAAAATATTTTCATTTTCTTTTTGCTGGTCACTTTTATTACCTGCTGATTTTTTATCTGTGTTTTGCATATAATAGTTTTAGTTTTTATTGATAAATATTATGCCAGCTTTTGTTTTAAAAAAATCAGGTAGTTATAATTTTTTTCTTCATGAAAGATTTAAGAATTACTCACTGCCCTTTTCACCTGCAAACCAGTGTTCTTTATTTTTAAACAAAACATTAAAAGTCGTGAATGAACCGTACACCCTTGTAATGTATTGCTGAAGATTTACCTTTTCTTCGTCACTAAGTTTTTTATGGCTGTTGATGTTTTGCTCAAGCACCCGAAGCCTGTCACGTGCCATTACAATTTTATGAAAGAAAATATCAATTGGAATTTCTTTGGGCTTTAATGAAGTGTCTTTAGGCTGCAATAATATTGTTCCGCC
>JBDTYU010000137.1:0-2073 GCA_040005535.1 Ginsengibacter sp.
GTTTCTGCTGGTTAAGCAAATGTCACACCACATATGAATAAATCCATTTTAATTTTAAAAGCCTATCCCTTATTGGTATCATTCTGGAATATATATAGGCATTAAAATCGTAAAGTCTCCGTGGACATTCATAGAAGACGTTTTCTCTTTTAGTCCAGGGATATATATAATGGGCATTAGCCTCCTCAAAGTGGCCTCAAGTTGGCGCGAGTACTTAAAGCCAACGTTGGTGTTGTTTTCAGGTAGCGAGAACGTCAGTGAGAGCCGCCGCCTGGGCCTTTGACCAACGGCACATCCGAGACCCAGTTATGTGTCAATATTACAAATAACAATTATCTTACGCCATCTAATGTTTTAAGAAACGAAATTCATCTTCACCTGTCGCATAAAATTTTGCTAATTAGTATTTATAATCCACCGGATAACCACATTTGAATTGCTTTTTGTGCAACCAGCAAGTATCTCTGTATTTTTTATGCAGGAATGAATTTTCATATAACCCTTTATAAAGAAAGTAATCTTTTGTAATCGTATCAATTGTAAAAGTTACCGTTGAGATTGTGCAGAAATATTCTTTTTCTTTCGAACTAAACTTAGTCCTGAAAGATAGCGGGGCGGAAAATTGGCAATCTGCTATCCATTTTATTTTCCAATAGGTCGTATCACCCGTCTATATTTTTATTTCTGCCCGAACCGAATCTCTTCTTATTATTTCCATGTCGAACTTATGATCGGGCGAATAGAAAGGTTTGAACAGGGATTTTGATGATTTGCACAAGAAGTAAAACAAATGCAGAATACGATAGCATTTGACAATGTAATTCAACGTTTTCTATGCATTTATGAGTTTTAGATTGTGGAAAATTATTTTAATGGTACCTAATAGTAAAGCTAAGAGAAATTTGAAATTATTGAATAGAGACATGATATGAAAAAGATCAGGCCTTCTTACTCTGTTCTTAAACTTTTCACCGGGTTAGCTATTGCTGCTTTTATTGCCTGGAAGCTTACCGTAAGTATTGCGATTATTATGGCCGCAAGACCTGCAATACCAAAAGCCCACCAGTTTATATTTATTCTGTATGCAAAATCCTGTAACCATGTATTCATTGCCCACCATGTTACGGGTACTGAAATAATAAATGCAATACCAACCAGCAGTAAAAAATCTTTTGATACCAGCAGCAATACATTTTGAACCGAAGCCCCTAATACTTTGCGAATACCAATCTCTTTTGTGCGTTGTTCTATTATAAATGCAGAAAGGCCAAATAACCCCAGGCTGGCGATGATAATAGCAAGAATCGCAAAAGACGAAAATATTTGTTGTGTACGCTGCTCGCTTTCATACAGCTTTGCAAAATTATCATCAAGAAAAGTATAACCTAAGGGGCCATCCGGGTGAAATGCATCCCACTGTTTTTTCAAATCAGCAAGAAATCCTTTTACATCCGTGGTATTAATTTTTATTACAAGCCCGCCCATATTCCCGCCGAGCATCATCATCACTGGCGCTATCTTTTGTTTTACAGAGGCATAATTAAAATCCGCAACAACTCCTACAACTTTATATTGATGCTGGCCGGAACGCACTATCGTTTTTCCAACAGGATTTTTTCCACTCCATCCCAGCTCACGTACAGCCGCTTCATTAATAAGTAAGGCTGAAGAATCTGTTGGAAAATCTTTTGAAAAATTTCTTCCCTGTAATACATGAATACCTAATGTGCGGAGATAATTATAATCTATATGATAAATATTTGCATGAATTTCTGCTCCGTTCGATGATTCATTCTTTGGATAAATTTCTGTTCCGTCCATAAAGACACCGCCGGGAACCTGCCGGGAAATACTTGCTGAAACTACCCGGCTGTCTGATAATAATTGTTCTTCAAATGCAGCCTGGTTCTTACCTAACAACCTTGCATCAGGCAGAAATAATACCTGCGTTTTATCGTAACCTAATTTTTTATTTTGCATGTAATGCAACTGCTGGTAAACAATAATCGTAGCCGTGATTAATGCAATGGAAACAAAAAACTGGAAGACCACCAGGCTGCTGCGCAATGGTTT
>JBDTYU010000138.1:0-11774 GCA_040005535.1 Ginsengibacter sp.
TAAGCTGGTGATCACTTTTGAATAAAGAAGACGAGTTGAAATTGATCGTACCATATAATTTGGAAGAGAAAATTTTGTTCTAAAATTTTCTCATAAAAAGAGACAGTTTTTCTAATCTATATAATACATTTAAGGAATAATAAATTTCATTATGAGAAGAAAATATGGCTTCTTTTTAAGTCTTGTTATTTTAATTATTTCCTGTACTTCTGCTGCAGGAGATCCCGGATATGTACAACCAGTGTATATTGGGCCGGGAATAGGGTTGGGTACCATAATAGCAGTAGTATTATCATGGAGCAGAAACAAATCAATTCTTTGGGCAATTGTACACGGTATTTTGGGATGGCTATATGTTATATATATTCTAATTACCCGAAAGAAAACTTAAATAAGACTGTTCAATACTTTTCTCAAGTTATAATAAAAACATTGAGCTTATTTATGCGGCCTCTGGCTCCTGCCAGCTAATACTATTATATTTTTTGTTTTAAATCATTACTTTTAAGCCGCTGCATAAAGTATTAGAATTCTAACTGTATGACATACATTATTTCTTTGTCATTTTATACATTGATATTATCGTCTTGTAAAAAGGCAGCTAATTCATCATCCATTATCCCTAATAATCTGTATACTACAATTGCTTCTCAAAATCTATTGATGTTCCTCCGAAAGTATTTATTGACGGGATTGAATATGGCTCATCCAATGAATATAACGGATATAGTTAAACGATTTTGCAACAAGATATTACCCTCGAAATAAAGGTGAAGACAAAAGAAGCCGAAGGTTCGGAGTTTGTTATTCAATTAATCAATCAAAATTCTTAAGGCACATAGCAAATGTGTTTTACTTCACGCCCTGCTCTGTCTCCTTGGGATTAGAGCAAAGCAGGATCCTGCGGCTTGCTTAAGAAGCGATACAATAAATTAAATTAAAAACTTTACATAAAACATTATACCGATTAATAACTTAATCCATATAAAAGCTATCTTCAAAGTAACTATTAAATTTTTACGAAAGAAACTATGATGAACAAAATTCAAATTGTACCAACACTCTCTGTAAAAAATGCAAACGCCGCAATTGAATATTACAAAAAAGCTTTCGATGCACAAGAGTTGATGCGTAATACGAGCCCCGGTGGTGATGTAGTCGCAGAATTATCAATAGGTGATGCTCGTTTCGTTGTTGCTGATGAAGCTCCGGAGCATGAAAATTTCAGTCCTGAAACGCTTGGTGGTACACCCGTAAGAATAGGTTTACAAGTAGAAAATCCCGACGACGTTTATGAACAGGCAGTTTCAGCGGGTGCAAAAGAAATATACCCGGTGGCTGATCAGGACTATGGTTACCGGCTGGGGCATCTTGTAGATCCATTTGGGCATCATTGGGAAATATTTACACCTTTACACAAAAAATTTACTGGCACAAGTAAATAAATTTAGCCTGCCTGAATATCTAAACTTTACTATCCGGCGGCCTTAACGGCTTTGATTCAGCGGACCGTTAGTAATGTAGCTTTTAGTTATTATCTTCAACTTTAATAAAATATCCGGCGTTGGCTACTGCTGAAAATTACAAAATAACAACTCATCAGCTGTGTAAAGAGATGTCCCCGGGAATTATTTAAACTATCACTTGTTATTATCTATAAACTTTTTTGTATGAAATTTTTTATTGTTTCTATATTTTATTTCCTTGTAACATTTTCGGCTTCCTCTCAAACAAAAAGGCCGCTTAAGCCTTTAGATATTTATCGTTTGCAAAATATTAGTGATCCTCAAATTTCACCAGAAGGTAACTGGGCGGCTTATGTATTAAGTTCTATTGACACTGCAAAAGATAAAAGAAATGAAGACATTTGGATGATAAGCTGGGACGGAAAGCAAAATGTCCGGCTTACAAATACATCAGAGAGTGAATCTGCGCCACGGTTTAGTCCTGATGGAAAGTATCTTTCATTTTTATCAGCAAGAAAAGAAGCATCAACTAAAGAAGAAAAAAAATCAGTGAGCCAATTATGGCTCCTTGACAGAAGAGGAGGCGAAGGCAAAAAACTAACAGATGTAAAGGGAGATATAGATGAGTATGTGTGGAACCCTGATGGAAAAAAAATATTGCTGGTAATGAAAGATGCAGATTTCAGCGATACATCTAAAGATAAGGCAAGAGACCCTTTTGTTATGGATCGTTATCATTTTAAACAAGACATAAAAGGATATCTTAATAATCGCCGGGATCATTTATATCTTTTAAATATTGAAACAAAAAAACTGGACACCTTAACCAGTGGATTGTATGATGAAACATCACCTGCTTTTAGCCCTGATGGTTTGCAGGTTGCGTTTGTAAGTAACAGAACGGCTGAGCCTGATAAAAATGAAAATAGTGCGATATGGTTAGTTGATGCAAAGCAAAGATCAGAAGCAAAACAACTCACTGATTTTACAGGCGCAGAGAGTGATCCTGCATGGAGCCCTGATGGTAAACACATTGCTTACCTGCAAAGCAGCAGCGCAGAAAATTTTACAATGTATGGTGAAAATTACCTGGCTGTTATTTCTAAAGATGGTGGTAAACCGAATTTGTTATCTGCAACAATTGACCGCCCGGTAAAAAATCCCCGGTGGAGTAAAGATGGAAAATCTGTTACTGTATTAATGGAAGATGACCGCCAGTGCTACCCTGTACAATTTACAATAGGAGATGGGAAGATGAAGAAACTCATAAGTGGTGATAAAAGTTTTAGCGAACTGGTTTACAATAAAGCAATAGACAAATGGCTGGTTGAAATGAGCGAGCCTCAACTGCCCTCTGAATTATATGCACTTGAAAATGGAGCTGTAAGAAAATTAACCAATGTATCAGACTCATTTCTTGCACCCATAAAATTATGTAAGGTGGAAGGCTTTAAATCTACAAGTAAAGATGGAACCATCATTTCAGGTTTATTATACCGCCCGACAGATACAAGTAAAAAGCTTCCATTAATCCTGTTTATTCATGGCGGCCCTGTTGGCCAGGATGAATATGAATTTGATTTTTATCGCCAGGTTTTGGCTGCTGATGGCTATGCTGTTGCCGGTGTAAATTACCGGGGAAGCAGCGGCCGTGGAATAGATTTCACCAAATCAATTTATGCTGATTGGGGTAACAAAGAAGTGCAGGATATTATTGGCGCAGCAGATTATTTAATTGAAAAAGGCATTGCAGATTCTGCAAGAATGGGTATTGGGGGATGGAGTTATGGTGGCATTTTAACTGATTATACCATTGCTACAGACAATCGTTTTAAAGCAGCGGCAAGCGGCGCAGGCAGTGCATTACAGTTAAGCATGTATGGCGTGGATCAATATGTTACACAATACGAAACAGAGTTGGGCGCCCCATGGAAAAATATAGATAAATGGATAAAATTATCTTATCCTTTTTTTCATGTAGATCGTATAAAAACGCCTACTTTATTTATGGCAAGTCAGCAGGATTTTAATGTGCCTTCAGCCGGAGCAGAACAAATGTACCAGGCACTTCGTTCTGTTGGTGTGCCCGCTAAGCTGGTAATTTATCCTGGCCAGTTTCATGGTGTTACCGTGCCGAGTTACCTTGTTGACAGGTTGCAACGATACCTGGAATGGTTCGGAAAATATTTAAAATATTAATCATAAATATTTATCGTTTGACATTAATTTTATTTTTGCATGATGACTTATAAAACTTCCTGTTAGCAGTAATTGATGAATGATTCTAACAATTATAAGATGCCAGCGCTCCCCGCCACCAAAATCGTTAACCGCAACCATTTGGCGACACTACGATACAGGACTTAACCTCTATCTTGCAGACAATCTTCTTCATTTAGCATAATACAATTGTAATAAGATACTGGCCATTCTATCTTTAACCAATTAATAAGAAACATAAATCAAAATGAAGAAGTCAGTTATTATTCTTTTACACCTCGGTTATTGGACAATTTATTTATTATTGCTAACGATGTTTTTTGTCATTTTGAATATGGCAAAGATGCATATAACAGTAAAGCTTGTAAGTATCGTGTTATTCTTTAAGCCCTTTGGATGGAGCGCTATTCTTCCAGCGCTATTTGGCTTTTATACATTTTATTCAATCTTGTTTGATAAGTATTTAAAAAAGAAAAATTTTATTAAATTACTTTTATCGGCAACAGTATTCGCCTTCTCTGCCGCAATAATCTCAGAGCTGATTATTTATGACGTTTTTCATAATCAGGGAATTAATTGGTCGGTTAATGATATTGTCATTATTGGATTCCTTCTTGCTTTTGTTTCGCTGTTAAACGGTGCGACCGGATTGGTGATTAAAGGATTTATTAACTGGTACAACGACATAAAAATTAAAGTGGAGCTAAATAAAAAAAATTATGAAATGGAATTGGCACTTGTAAAATCTCAAATAAACCCGCATTTCTTATTCAACACTATTAATAATATTGATGTACTGATTACTAAAGATGCAATAAGAGCCTCTGAGTATTTGAACAAGCTATCAGACATTATGCGGTTTATGCTGTATGAAACCAAAACAGAAAAAATCCCTTTGAATAAAGAGCTGACTTACATTGAAAAATTTATTGAATTGCAAAAAATAAGAACAACCAACCAGCATTATATCAATTATACAGTTAAAGGTGATGCAACAAATTTGATGATACCTCCCATGCTTTTTATTCCCTTTATTGAAAACGCATTTAAACATGCCGAAAATAAAAAGGCCGAAAATGCAATCAACATTAACCTTGACATTGAAAAAGATAAAATCGTTTTCAAATGTGAAAACACACACAGCCAAAATTTACAGTTGCAACAAGGCTACAGTGGCCTTGGAAGTGAGCTGATAAAAAAAAGATTGACATTATTGTATCCTGACAAACATATATTGACCATCACAAATAATAATGAACTTTACAAAGTTGCTCTGTCACTTTATTAAATATGAAACTTAATTGCATCATAATTGAAGACGAACCACTGGCCCTTGAGCGGACTAAAGGCTTTGTTTTAAAGTTATCATTTCTAAACTTGCTTTCATCATTTGACAACGCTTTTGAAGCACTGACTTTTTTGAAAACAAACAAAGTTGACTTAATTTTTTTAGACATTCACATGGATGAATTTTCCGGAATTCAATTACTGGAAACATCCACTATTACAAGCCAGGTAATTATAACAACAGGTTACCACGAATATGCATTGAAGGGATTTGACTTACAGGTAAGTGATTATCTTTTGAAGCCTTATACATTTGAACGCTTTGTTCAGGCGGTGGATAGAGTGCAGCATAATTTGTCAAAAAAAGAAATTACAAACGATAAGAAATTTATCTTCATTAAAACTGAATATCGTTTAGAAAAAATTTTTTTAAATGAAGTGCTTTACATTGAGGGCATGCGGGATTATCGCAGAATTCATACAACTAATAAGCGTATCATGACCCTGCAAACATTCAATGATTTTGAAAAGGAAATCTCTTCCGGTATTATTTGCAGGGTTCACAAGTCGTTTATGGTTTCGTTAGACAAAATTGAATCAATTGAAAGAGATGTCATAAAAATCAAAGACATGCTTATTCCAATATCCGAAACTTACAAGCAAACATTTTACGACCATATCAATTATTCAGCGAAATAATGCAAACTTAAAAACAAAGGTGACGCCTCATTTTTAATTTGTTTTATTCCTTAATGTAGTTAATGCATCTCCCCATTTTGCAAGTTCATCCAGCATGCCTTCAGCAGATTTTACCAGTATTTCATCTGCATTAAACTTCCCCTGTTCATCAATATGCTTTGTAAAGAAAGGTATATTGACAGCTTCAGTAACAGGCATCATTTTTAGGGCAGTCACTATTTGTTTTAATTGTTGTACTGCTCTTGTTCCGCCGGCTATTCCTCCATAACTTACAAATGCAACAGGCTTGTAAGTCCATTCCTGGAAAAGAAAATCCAGTGCATTTTTTAAAGGTGCAGGATAACCATAATTGTATTCTGCAGTTACAATTATATAAGCATCCCCTTCGTCTATAACTTTACTCCAGTTTTTTGTATGCTCATGTGAATAATCTTTGAACCTGGGATGTTTAGGCTCATCAAGGAATGGAAGATTAATTACTGCCAGGTCTAATAACTCCACATTAAATTCTTTTCTTTCTTTAGTTAATTCATATATCCATGAAGCGATTGCCGACCCTTTCCGGCCTGGTCTCGTACTGGCAATAATTACTTTTAAGTTAAGCATTTTGAAAATTTATTTTAAAGGTAGGAGTTATATTAGCTGGTGAGACGGTTCCTGTGCGGCATTTATAAAAATCGTTGAAGTTGCTAATGCGAAAGTGTGCCAAATCTCCTGACGATATTCTATCTCATAAAATATCATTAAGCCTTATATATTGTAATAACATTATCGTCTTGGCATCTTTTATTTCTCCATTCTTAATCATATTCATTGCCTGCTCAAAACTTATTTCCAGCACTTCAATATTCTCCTGCTCATGAGCAACGCCGCCACCTTCATTTACTTTCATAGCTTTCGAATATTCAGCAATAAAAAAATGTAAAATTTCTGTTACTGAACCCGGCGACATATATGCTTCAAATATTTTACGTACATCATTAATTTTATAGCCAGTTTCTTCTTCTGTTTCCCGCCTTATGCAATCCTCGGGATTATCGTTGTCCAGCAGGCCTGCACAAGCTTCAATCAACATTCCTGTATCGTTTCCATTTATGAAAGATGGCATCCTGAATTGCCTGGTAAGAATTACACTTTTTTCTTCTTTATTATACAATAAAATGGCAGCACCATTACCTCTGTCATAAGCTTCCCGCTGTTGTGTATGCCATGTCCCATCACTTTGTAAATATTCATAAGTTACTTTTTTTAGCGTGTACCAGTTGTCTGATAGTATTTCAGTTTTTAAAATTTTTATCTCATCATTCATTCTTGAATTATTTTATAATTGTCAATGTCAAAAAATAAATAGTTAATGGTAAGTGATCTTGTCATTCAATATTGTCCCTCTCTTTAGTAGAGGGGTTGGGGTGAGGTAAATTCATAAATAATTTTTGCTGCATTTGCAGAAGCATTGCCACCTTCTGACAATAATTTTTTCAATTGTTGGTAATCAAATTTTATTCTTTCTTTTTTTAAAGTATCGCATAAAATGTAATTCAACTCTTTGGTTATATTCTGTGGTGTCAGTTCATCCTGTATTAATTCTTTTACCACTTCTTTATCCATAATGAGATTAACCAGGCAAATGTATTTGAGCTTCACAAGCCGCTTTGCAATTTCATAAGATACCGCCCCTGCTTTATAACATACAATTTCAGGAACACCAAACAAAGCAGTTTCCAATGTTGCCGTACCTGAAGTAACTAATGCAGCTTTAGCTTTCATCAATAATGAATACGTATCATCAGCAACAACATTTACATGGCTGTAATTAAGAAGAAAGGATTCATAAAATGTATCGTCAACGGATGGTGCTTTGGCAACAATAAAACTATAATTGGGGAAATTTTTAGATGCCTCAAGCATTACTGGAAGCTTCGTTTTTATTTCCTGCTTCCGGCTTCCCGGCAATAATGCAATAGTATTTGTGGATTGTATAATCTCCGGATGATCACTTTTAAAATTTTCTATTACTTCTAAAAGTGGATGACCCACATACTCAACATCATAATTCCAGTTTTTATAAAATTGTTTTTCAAAAGGAAGAATAACGATCATTTTATCGACATACTTTTTTATTGCTTTGACTCTGCTTTCTTTCCATGCCCATACCTGGGGCGATATATAAAAAATCGTTTTATAGCCATTTTGTTTTGTCCATTTTGACATACGTAAATTGAAGCCCGGGTAATCTATAAGAATAACTGCATGAGGTTTGAAGTGTAGAATATCATCTTTACAAAACTTTAAATTTTTCAATATAGCAGGAAGATTTTTAATGACTTCTGCAAAACCCATAAATGCCAGATCCCTGTAATGCTTCACCAGTATAGCTCCTGTGGCCTGCATTTTGTCGCCACCCCAGCACCTGATGTCTGCTCCGTCATCTAGTTTTTTAATTTCTTTTATAAGATTGCTTCCATGTAAGTCACCGGAAGCTTCGCCTGCAATGATATAATATTTCATTCTTCCGTTGAATCTAATGAGGATTTAAAGATAATGAGAATTGATTATGTAGAATGAGTTGCGAAAATTAAAAAATTCATTTGCTGTTGGTCAGCGACCATATAATGTTCGGAAGATTTAGCGAATGCAATAACATGCCACTCCTACGGAGTTCTGAACTACAAACTTTACAATTGACTTTGCCGCCAACATCCGAAAAGAGGGAGACTTTTTTTAATGAAAAGAACGAATTACCAATACTTAAATATCATTGCAATTATTGCATAGATAACAGTGAGAAGAAAAATACCTTTGGCAGTTTTATCACGATGGCCGTTAATGTATATTGTAAATAAAATAGCATTAGCCATTAAAGAAACACTTATTGAAACCGTAATTAAATTTGGATTGAATTTCATCCATTGCAACATCTCTGTAAGCGTGAGGCCATTGAATTTATATAGCTTGAAAATCATGAAACCTATTATCGGGGCAACCAGGCCCAGCGCTAAACCAAAAATGAAATTATCCTTTTTAAAAATCATAATATATCCCAGTTTTTTTCCAACTCTTTTTTTAAT
Organism: Ginsengibacter sp.; assembly: GCA_040005535.1. Lineage (GTDB taxonomy): Bacteria > Bacteroidota > Bacteroidia > Chitinophagales > Chitinophagaceae > Ginsengibacter. The sequence goes on from JBDTYU010000138.1 coordinate 8,741, forward strand.
TGATAATTGGTAAGGTCAAACTGAACCGGAACAACACTTACATAATTATTCTGCAATGCCCATACATCTGTGTCTTCGCCTTTATCAAAATTTTTAAACTCACCTGTAAGCCAGTAATATTTTTTTCCGTGGGGATCCATACGCTCATCAAAATCTTCATCATACTTGGCATAGGCTTGCTTGCACACTTTTACTCCTCTCATTTCTTCCAACGGTACTGAAGGGATATTTACATTCAGTAAAAGATGTTTATCCATTTTAGTTTGCAGGAGGCTTTTTACTATTTTATGTACATAAAATTTTGCAGCTGTAAAATCTGCTTCAAACCTGTAGTCAAGCAAAGAAAAACCGATAGAAGGAATGCTTTCAATAGAAGCTTCCATGGCAGCGCTCATTGTGCCTGAGTAAATTACGTTTATAGAATGATTGGCTCCGTGATTAATGCCGCTGAGGCAAATGTCTGGCTTGCGATGCAATACCTTATCAACCGCAAGCTTTACGCAATCAACGGGAGTACCGCTGGTTTGCCATGCTTCCACATCTTCAAACATATTTTCCACTTTATTAAGTCTCAGCGGAACACCAATGGTTATTGCATGTCCCATACCACTCTGAGGTTTATCGGGTGCTACTACCACAACTTTACCCAGTTCTTTCACAGCCTCAATCAAATTGCGAATACCCGGTGCCGTTATGCCATCATCATTTGTAATGAGAATAATCGGTTTTTCTTTCTGCTCTTCAATCATTTTCAATTTTCAATTTTCCATTATGAATTATTTAAAACCACCTGAACCACGGTCTTGATACTGCTTCCCTAAACGGCCACGGCATAGCAATTAGTATAAGTAACAATGTTATTCCGAAAAAAATAAGGCTTCTTTTGAATTTCACCGGCGATGTAAAAGCTTTCTTCACACCCACTCTTCCTGCATGAACTATTATCCACGCAAGTATCATAAGAATTTCATGCTCCATTGTAAAAAACCTGAGGTTGGCATCTTTCATATTTTCACTAAGATGTTTCAACCGGTCAAACCACACACCGCTGAAATAAAGTCCCAGGCCTATGAGCAATTGTAAATCCATGCTAAGCACAAATAAAAAACTGCTTCGGTTGTCAGATGAGCTAAACACTCTTTTACCAGCTAATCCACTAATGGAAGTAAACACAGCCCATATTCCAAAAAATAGAATGACCCAACGCAATAAATTATGTATTATAAGAAGTGCCTGCATATACGAATTTTTGCAAAAGTAAGGGATTGAAAGTGGATGCCGGATGCTGAGATAATTTTTTGGATATCCATAGGATTTCCAGCGATAAGATAATTTTATTATTATAAAATTTGATTTATCCCGGCAATTAATATATCCGGAATATGTAGTTTTAAGATCTACAAGATCATACTGAAAGGCTAATATGGAAAAATATTCTCAAACTGAACTGGAACAAGCGACCAAAAAACAAAAAGCAAAATCGATCACCTTCAGGTTTATTCTTGCACTTGTTTTATTCCTGGTTACATTATATGTTTTTGTTTCTATTACCGATGAAATTGTACTGGAGCATGAGAATGGGTTTGACCAGAATATTTCCCAGGCAATATTATCATTTGTATCTCCTTTTGCAACAAGGTTGATGGAGACTATTACTTTTTTTGGTTCCTCTTATTTTTTATTTCCTGCGTACTTAGTGATAATAATATATTATTTGTTTAGAAAAAATATGAAGATGGCACTGGATATTACTATGGTTGGCCTTAGCAGTACCGGTGTTCTATATTTATTTAAAGAAATTTTTAAACGTCACCGTCCACTTGATCCATTGATGAGGAATGTAACAGGATTCAGTTTTCCAAGTGGTCATTCCTTTTCTTCTTTCACATTTTGTGGCCTGCTCATTTATATTCTATGGGAAACGGATATTAAGAAAGCCTGGAAAATATTACTGACAATAATTTTATTTTTATTTGCAGCTACTATCGCATTTAGCAGAGTTTACCTGCGGGTACATTATCCCAGCGATGTTGTAGCCGGCTTTTGCCTGAGTATGTGTTGGCTTATGTTATCATTATGGATATTACACAAAGCTGATAAAAAACCTTTTAAATCTGCACGAGTGTGAGATTTTAATTAAATACACATTTATTTTTTCAAAAATCTGGTACCAATCCTGGAGTACTATCAATTGGCGACAAGAAAGTTTTTTTCTGAAGCTATGAAACTCTTTTATGCTCTGTGATGATCTGCTCTCCAGTTTACTATTGCTTTTTTAATATCACCTGATTTCATGTTTTCGTTTGCTGCTTTTTCGGACAGGATTAAAAATTCAGTGTCGTCTGCAAAACGCAAAGCAATTACCTGCGGCATCGTTAATCTTTTATCCAATAATTTTCCGGTAAGTGCAAAATGGCGAAGATTTTCTTCGGCACGTATTGCCCTGTCCTGCGCCACAATTGCAAAAGTACGGGCATACCATTCTATAATGAAAAAAGCGATACAAAATCCACAAAGAGTAGCAGCAACCAATCTTCCTGAACCACGCTCATAAGCCCTGTACATATTCCACACCGAAAATATAAGGCATGCAATTAATATTATTGAAAGGATAAGATGATACAAAGGGACGATGCGGGAATGGTTCTTATAATTTTGAACTTGCATGTTATATAATTTAAGGTTAAGAAGAGATTGAATGAATTAAAAGAATTTATTTCAGCAGGTCAAGTAAACTCCACATTTTTTTTCTTACTTCATTTGCACTGCCATCAAAATTATTTACAATAAATGCAAAAGTGTAATCGTCTCCTTTTTTGCTTTTGATAAATCCCGTGTAAGATACAACTCCACCAATAGAACCGCTTTTCATTTTTATGCCATTAATTTCAGGAAGTGCATTGTAAAAGGAAGAAAACCAGTTTTGCTTTTTTGCATATTCCATTACCCTTACCAATGTAGCAGTGGTAACCCGGTTGCCAGGAGAAAGCCCGCTGCCATCAATGATGTTCATTGCCGCGGGGTCAATACCTTT
>JBDTYU010000139.1:0-15729 GCA_040005535.1 Ginsengibacter sp.
GATGGTGGCAGTAATTTAAAATATGATTTTATTGTTCATCCGGGTGCAGATGTAAATAATATTGCCATGAGATATTCAGGCGCCGATAAAATTGGCGTTAAGAATAAACAGCTCGTTATATCAACTTCGCTCGGCGAAAACAAAGAACTCTCACCTTATACTTACCAGGTTACGGATAATAAGCGTGAAGAACTTGATTGTCGTTTTGTTGTGGAAGGAGATGTTGTAAAATTTAAAGTAAAAAATTATGCTCATGATAAGATATTGGTAATTGATCCTACAGAAATTTTCTTTAGTTATTCAGGCAGTACTGCAGATAACTGGGGCTTTACAGCTACATATGGCCCTGATGGAAGTTTTTATGGAGGAGGTATCGCTTTTAATACGGGGTTTCCCCGTACATCCGGGGCATATGATGAAACCTTTAATGGTGATTTTGATATTGCCATTATAAAATTGAGTTCAAATGGTAGAAATAAATTGTATTCAACATATATTGGAGGCAGTAGTTCAGACCAGCCACACAGTCTGATTGTAGACCCGCAGGGCAATCTTATAATTGCAGGCAGGACTAAATCAACAGGTTCTGCCGATCCATCATTAAACTACCCCACTACAGTTCCTGTTTATGGTCCCGGTGGTGGCTGGGATATCATCGTTACTAAACTTAATGCCAGTGGTGGAGCACTTATTGGATCTATGCGAATAGGAGGTAAGCAAGATGATGGTGTAAATATTAAAGATGAGACCGGCGCACCAGGGGGAGGTTCTCTTAAACGAAACTATGGCGACGATGCCCGCAGTGAAGTTTTGCTGGATGCATCCAATAATATTTATCTTGCTTCATGTACTTCATCACCGGATTTTAAAACAAGCCCCGTTGCTTTCCAATCAGCTATTGGTGGAAAACAAGATGCAGTAGTGCTAAAAATTAATCCCAATTGTAATACTATTCTTTTCAGTACATTCCTTGGTGGAACTGAAAATGATGCCGCTTATGTATTGGTTCTCGGAATAAATAATAATATTTATGTAGCCGGGGGAACTTCAAGCGGCGGTGGTTCACCTCCAGGTCCTGTTTTGCCTGGTATATCAACATCGGGAGTTATTAGTTCTAAATTCGCAGGTGGTGTTTGTGATGGCTTTGTTGTGGAGTTAAATAATACAGGAACTGCCGCCTTAAGAGGAACATACCTTGGAACATCCTCAGCAGACCAGGTATATGGTATTGAAACAGATAAATTCGGATTTATTTATGTAATGGGTACTACGGAAGGAGCATGGCCCGTAATGAATGCTGCCTATTCAAACCCGGGCTCAAAACAATTTATTTCGAAAATTAAACCCGATTTAAGTGATTATGTATATTCTACAGTATTTGGTTCAGGTTCTCCATTACCAAATATTTCTCCTACTGCTTTCCTTGTTGACCGTTGTGAAAATGTTTATGTTTCGGGGTGGGGGGGTAAGTCGAATAATGGTTTTGCAGAAGGAAATACGCGGGGAATGCCTACAACTCCCGATGCTATAAAGCCACAAACAGATGCTTCAGGAAGTGATTTTTATTTCTTTGTTTTAAAAAAAGATGCAGCTTCTCAATTGTACGGTTCTTTCTTCGGACAGGAAGATCCACCGCTTGGGGTGGAAAATCCCAATACTTTTGGTGATCATGTCGATGGAGGCACGAGCAGGTTTGATAGAAATGGAGTCATATACCAGGCTATGTGCGCAAATTGCTTTCGTACGGTTAATTTTCCTGGTACTGCGGAAGCATATTCAAGAACCAACCAGGCAACGGGCCCTAATGGAGAATGTAACTTAGGAATGCTTAAAATCAGAATGGATTTTGCCGGAGTTCAGGCAGGGGTGAGAGCCTCTATAAATGGGATACCCTATGATACAGTTGGTTGCGCACCTTTGAAAGTAGATTTTATAGATACTCTTAATAAGGGGAAACGTTATTATTGGGATTATGGAGATGGCTCAGGTGATACAACGACGAGCCCTGTCAATTCTCATATTTATAATACTATAGGCACTTTTCGGGTAAGACTTATTGCAGTTGACAGTACAACATGCAATATTTTTGATACCGCTTATACAAATATAAAAGCAGGAAATAATAAAGTGCTTTTAAATTTTATATCAAATAAATTACCACCCTGTACCAACCTGAGCTATAGTTTTACCAATACTTCCATCCCAACCCGGGGAACTTTTAACCCCAATACTTTTACCTGGGATTTTGGAGACAATAGTGCAAAGGTAATACAGGGCCAATCACCACCAGTAATGCATACTTATGCCGGGCCCGGAACTTATCTTGTAAAGCTGGCAATCGATGATACAACATTTTGTAATTCACCAACCGACACGGTGAAAACAGTGCGGCTTTCTCCGCAGGTGAAAGCGCTATTTGAAACACCTCCACGCGGTTGTGTTCCGTACAATGCAATTTTTACAAACAATTCACTTGGAGGGCTTAGTTTTTTCTGGGACTTTGGTGATGGTATTACTTCAACCCGGGACAATCCTGAGCATTTATATAATGTTGTCGGAAAATATATTGTGAAACTGAAAGCATTCGATTCTACTTCCTGCAATAAAGTAGATTCTACAACTTTCACAATAACGGTAAGTCCTATACCTTTTGCTGCATTTACTTATAATCCTAATCCTCCACAGGAAAACATATTTACAAACTTTGTGAATCAATCTCAGGGCGCCACAAAATACCTCTGGAATTTTGGGGACGGAGACTCTAGTACGCAAGTAGATCCAACACATATTTTCCCTGCGACTGCTGCATACAACGTATGCCTTAATGCGGCTAATGATGCCGGTTGCAGCGATGATACATGTATAAGCGTGAGAGCCCTTATAAAACCATTGGTTGATGTTCCTTCAGCATTTACACCGGGCAGGTTTGGTGTTAACGGGCGAATAAAAGTTGAAGGATTCGGGATAGCAGAAATGCATTGGAATATTTACAACCGGTGGGGACAAAAAGTGTATGAAACTAATAACAGGAAAAGCTCATGGGATGGTACATTTAATGGAAAGGTACAGCCTCTTGACGTTTACACGTACACGTTAGAAGTAACCTTTTCTGATGGAAAAAAATATAAGAAAACAGGAGACATTACTTTATTAAGATAGCAACAGGAGTTTATGATAAAACTTTTTAAAATATTTATTTTTATAATTGTAACTACTCTTTACATGCAGGGAGTGATTGCCCAGGATTTGCATTTTTCTCAGTTTTTTAATAATCCTTTACTTACTAATCCGGCAAATACTGGTTTTATACCTGATGCCGATTTCAGGTTGGGAGCTTCTTATAGGAATCAATATTCTAACATCCTTGCAGTGCCTTATAAAACTATGAGTATTTATGGGGATGCTCAGGTTTTAAGAAATAGGATTGAAACCGGTTGGCTCGGTCTCGGTGGTGTTATATTACGGGATGTAGCGGGTACAGGAAGTCTTACATCCACGAAAGCTTATGCATCCATAGCTTATCACCAGGAACTAGGCCTCAGCAGCCTCCTAACTGCCGGCTTTAATGTAGGCTGGGCCAATAAAAGAATTGATCAATCAAAGCTTACATTTCCTGATCAGTTTGATGGTAAATTTTTCGATATTAAACAACCTACATCTGTGGTGCTTGCAAATAACAATGTGAGTTATTTTGATCTTCAGGTTGGGATGAATTATGCATATTTCCCTACCGAAGATGTTTATATAAATGCAGGCTATTCTATTCATCATGTAAACAAACCCAAAGAAACTTTTTTCGAAGATAATACTGATGACAGGCTTTCCATGAGGCATATCGCTTTCATCAATGGAATTTTTAAAATAACGGATAATGTAATTATTAATCCAAATGTTTATTATACCACACAGGCAAAAGCAAGTGAACTTGTACTGGGTCTTAATGGAGCTTACAACCTTTCCGAACATGGGGAGAAACAATTGATAGCCGGGCTTTACTACAGGCATCAGGATGCTGTGATTCCAATGATTGGTTTTGAAATAAATCACATACGCTTCACTTTCAGTTATGATGTAACTACTTCCTCACTTAAAAACTTCAACCACTCACAGGGCGCTACTGAATTTAATATTCTCAAAAATGGATTCTATAATGAATTTAATGGTGATAGAAAGCAATCTCTCTGCCCTACCTTTTAATTTAATTGATTTTTTTCTTTACAATTATTTCTATTATAATTTTCTTTTATTTGCAACTTCATAATGCAGGTTCATGGTATGTAGTAAATCAAAAATGGTAGGGTATAAATTATGTGTATTTTATATCGTTCAAATAGTTTCTAGAATAGTTTGTAATTTTTATTATACCAACGAAAAAAAACAGTAAGAATTTTAGATTAATTTTTTTTAGAATAGAATAATAAATTTTTAAGTATCATGAATAAAAAAATTGCCATAATAGGTGGCGGAAATTTGGGAACAGCTATTGCGGAAGGGTTGCTTAAAAGTAAATTTTGCAAAGCATCAGATATCACCATCACAAAAAGGAAAATTATTACCCTGCAGAAATTAAAAGAAAGAGGAGTAAAAGTTACTGCTGATAATGCTGAGGCCGTTGTCAATAGCGGCTTAGTGATACTTGCCGTAAAACCATACCAGGTAACTGATGTTCTCAATAGCTTTAAAAAAGACTTAACCTCTAAACATATTTTAGTTTCCGTTGTAACAGGAGTACTCATAACAGAAATTGAGGAAACTGTAAAAATAAAATTACCTGTTTTTAGGGCTATGCCAAATACGGCCATTGCCATCCAGGAAAGTATGACTTGCTTAAGTTTTACAAATGCTTCGGTTGCTCAAATTACTCTTGTAAAAAATTTGTTTTTCACTTTGGGAAAGGTTGTGATGGTTGATGAAAAATTAATGGAAGCCGCTACCGTTTTGGGCGCTTGTGGAACAGCGTATGCTATGCGTTACATACGTGCCAATATTCAGGGTGGTATTGAAATTGGTTTTGATGCCGCTACCGCAAGCCTTATTGCTGCTCAAACTGTAAAAGGAGCAGCAGAATTGTTGTTGCAAAAGGGCACACATCCTGAACAGGAAATAGATAAAGTTACTACTCCCAAAGGCTGTACTATTGCAGGTTTAAATGAAATGGAACACCAGGGCTTTAGTTCTTCCCTCATAAAAGGAATTGCTGTGAGTTATAATAAAATTGCTAAAAGCTGATAGGAAAGTCTTTTAAATAATATTTTTTTGGAAACTTTGAGAAATATTAAATCCATATAAATCCTGTCCTTTCAAATCCATACTCATAATCTCTCATGGCAGCATTTTTTTCTTCCAGTGCTTCCTTCATTTTTTGTAATTCTTTTTTAAGTTGTTCACGGTTTTTTTCACCGTCAATTTTTGCCTTATTCATTTCCTTTTTTATATTGTCCATATTAGTATCCTTTAGTTTTTGCATAGACCGGCGAAATTCTTTACTGTTCATTTGCTTCTTAAGGTGATCCATATTTTTTTCAATATCTACTTTCATTTTTTTATAATCTATTTTCTTCATTGCGCTATCTATATTTTTATTCACCATTTTCCAATCAATGTTTTTCAAAGATGCATCTATATCTTTTTGCATCTTTTCAAAATCAATTTGGCGGAGGGATTGTTGTATCTCCATTTGAATTTTTTCAAAATTAATTTTTTGCAAAGATTGGTGTACATCATTCATAATTTTATTAATATTAATTGACGCAATGGCTCTATCCACTTCAGCTAAAATTTTGCTCATATCTATATTTATATTGATTTCACTATTAGGAACTGTATCTTTTAACTGAACATTATTTCTCTCGTTCCCTATAACAAATGGATTGCGAAATGCCATGGAACTAAAAATAATTCCCCCAATAATTAAAGCCTTGAAGTAAATAGATGATGATAGAATAATCGTTTTCATGATTGTTTATTTTATTAATTACGAACTATCTCGTAATCAAATATACGATACAATTCGTATTTTGTTATATTTTAGGTTTTTTTTTCTAAAAATTTATTTAAAAGAAAGTTATACTTCTGTTGAGGTGCTGTTTTATTCCGACTTTTATACAAATAATTTTATGGAGTTGATAGCTGAAAAGCAAAACCTTACACCAATACAGATTAATCTTTTCAAATAGGTCTTGTCCAAAAAGATTTTATGGATATTGTTTTCAGCCAGAAACAAATCGCATTAATGCGTGGAATAAAAAAAGTTTTCGATCCCAATAACATTTTAAATGCGGGTAAAATTTTTGATTGATAATTCTAAAAATAAATTTTGATGAAAAAAGTTATTGTATTGTTTCTTATGTTTTTGTCTTTCCATTCTTTTGCTCAATCAGGTGAAGAAAAAATAAAAGAAAAAACAGGATTTAAGAAAGAAAGGTTATTTACAGGTGGAAGTCTCACTGCAGGATTTTCAAACTATGCAACCATATTGGGTATTACCCCACAGTTTGGATATAGTTTAACCAATTGGGCTGATGCAGGAATTACTTTTAATCTTAATTATACTTCGCAAAGGGATTACCAGAATTATGGTGATAAATTACGTCAGACAGTTTATGGTCCCGGTGCATTTGTAAGATTATTTCCAGTTAGATTTTTATTTGCCTCTGCACAATATGAATACAACAGGATACATCTGAAATATATTCCTGCAGATAGTGGGTTTCCTGTTCCTGATTATAATGTAAATGCCAGCAGTCTTTTATTGGGTGGTGGCTATGCAGGCGGAAGGGAACGTGGCGACAACACTTATTATTACTTTTCTATTTCATGGGATGTTTTGGGCGATAAGAATTCTCCTTACGTAGATGGGCTTGGCAGAAGTAATCCCATTATCAGGGTCGGGTATAATATTGGCCTGTTCCAGGGAAGGAGGTGAATTGTCAATAGTCAACAAGTCAATAAACAATTGAGTTAAAACCAATAACCAATGACCAACAACCATTGACGAGCAGTTATCGAATTAATGCAACAGTACCTTTTTTGAAAATTATTTTATTAAGATAGTCTACGCCTTCAACTATCCATACATAAATGTCAGCGTCCTGAAGTGCACCTTTAAAAGTGCCATCCCATCCTTTATTTTGGATTGAAGTTGAAAACACTAATTGCCCACTCCTGTTATAAACCTTAAAATAATTTACAGCTTTCATTCCAATGGGTATTGGCCTGAATATATCATTGTCTTTATCTCCATTTGGTGTAAAAGCATTAGGAACATATAAGCCTGGTTTCACTTTGTAAACAATAATATCAATAGTGTCGGTAGCACTGCACCCTGCCGGGCTCTGTACTTTTAAAACGTATTGCTGACTTTCAGATAATATTGCAACAGGATTGGCGACGTTTGGATTGTTTAAATTTGTTGACGGTTTCCAGAAAAATATTTCAGCACCAGTTCCAAATAATTGCAATGGCTGGTTTACAACAATGTTGGTATCACGCGGACCTGCATCTGCGACAATTTTTTCAACTCGAATAACAACAGTGTCAAATGCCGGCTTAGGACAACCTAATATATCTCTTACGGCAACGATATATCTTATGGACTGAGAAGGAGTAGAAACAGGGTCAGGAATATTTGGATTGTTTAAAAAGGTAACAGGAGACCAAAGATATGAGCTGCCACCTGTTGCATGAAGTTCATAACTTCCCGGGAAACAGATAGTAATGTCATTACCTGCATCTGCATTTGGATATGGAACTACTCTTATGGTTACATCGTCTGCAGTTTTGCATTTACCAATACTTGCTATTACATGAAATGTTGTATTGGACTTTGGCGCAGCCAGAGGGTTTTTTGCTGTGTCGTTATTGAGTGAAGATGCTGGTGTCCATATATAATGAAGTCCATCACTGATTGTGTTTAATCTGGTTGGATCGGTTTGGCAAATGGTAGAATCGTTTCCGGCATTTAATGTAACTACGTTAACTACATTTACTTTGACAGTATGTGTAGCAAAGCATCCCGGAGTTTCAGTTAATGTTACTGAATAAGTTGTAGTTACTTTAGGGCTTACCAGGGGATTAAAGCTGCTTTGATTATTAATATTGTAATTGGGTGACCAGAAAATACTGCCTGAACCAGAAGCCATCAATTGCAGCGTATCTATTGAGCAAATAAGTGTATCATTTGTGACTGTAAAAAAAGGCTTATCAATTATTGAAACAGTATCTGTAACTGTTTTAATACAGCCTTTACTATTAGACACCATGAGTTGTACCGGGTAATTTCCAATTGCAGAATAAATATATCCTGGATTTCGCAGATGGGATGTATCATCACTTGCCCCCGGGTTACCGAAATCCCATCGCCATGAATTTACTAATCCATATTTTGATTTCGTTGTATCTGTAAATTGAATATTGTTATTCACACAACGTCCTGTAGATTTAAATCCCGGAAAAAAACCAGGATATACTTTTTGTATTTGAGTTGCAGAGTCAGAGCATTGCTGACCTTTGTTTACAACTAATTTATAAATATACACACCGGTATCAGAGTACACATGTGTTGGCGAGGCCAATGTTGAAGTATCAGCAACTCCGGTGGCCGGGTCTCCAAAATTCCAATTGTATGTCTGGTTTTGAGGCGATGTATTACCATTCGTAAATTTGACTGAAAACCCGTCGCAGCTCACAGGTGGAGGTATCAATAAGGCACCTGCAAAATCACAGTCAGTAACATTCACTATAAAATCTTTTCTGTGCTCCTCCACAAAAACATCGCCGTTCCTATACGATCTCACTGCAACACACACAACATATTTACCTACCTGCGGTGCAATACCGCTGATAATACCTGTGGCCGGATCTATCGTAGCGTCCCGTCCCAGGGGAGTTTCAAAATCAAATCGATTAATGTAACTAACTGATGAATATGATGGCGGAGCAGGATTTACATTAGCAGAATTTTGAGTAGATCCGCCATTGTAAGCGGGGGCAAAAGAATAGACAAGAGAATCTCCATCATCATCTGTTGCATTGAATTGTAAAGTAAAACGTTTTTGTCTGCAAATGGCATCCACGCTTGTTGAAAATACGGGTGAATCATCATGCACCGCTGGAATTGAGCAGCTATAGGTGGAACCCGTGCCTCCAACGCCGGGTGCGTTAAATACATTGGCAAGGGGATTTACCCTGCAGCAGGTTTGATAGCTGGCTGTATAGCCTTTAGAATTTTTAGGTAATGTTACAGTTAAAGTAAATACCCCCACATGGTAATCAAGAATGGGAGCGTTGCTGATACAGGGTGGAAATGGATTTACTCTTACCGGTCCTTCGAACCCTTTTATGACATCGTAAGGCTGATTGGGGCCCGGAAATTGGCTACGATCATCATTATTAAAAATGCCTATAAAAACATCTGACGGCATCGCAGCCCCTGTAGTTAGCTGGTCCCTGAATAACTTAAGTGTAATTTCATAAGTACTTGAATTAGGTGCCTGTCCTGGTCCTAGATATCGATACACCATTTCCCCGCCAATGATATGTGCAGCTTTACACGGGAATACTATGAAAAATATTAAACAAATGAGCAGGATCTTTTTCATTAGAAAGCTGAATGCAAAATTATGCTGTAACAGTAACGGTAAATTACACAAAAAAGATGTGCTGTATCAATAATTTATTTTTAAAATTAACATGCAGATATACTATTTCAGTAACAAAAAATTTAGCAAAAATGCACTTGCCTGGTCTTTTTCTTCCCACATGCTTATATGCCCTGAGTTTTGTAAAATGCGAATATGCGAAATAGAAGGTAAATAGCATTGTTCCAGAGATGACTGTAACGGAACAGCATTATCATGTTTACCGATAATAAAAAGAATGGGTTGCTGAAAAGATTTTAACACTAAAATGCGATCAGGTCTTTGAATCATTGCTTTATAATATTGAATAAGCGATTCAGAAGAAAAGTCTTTACACAGGTTGATTAAATTTTTTACAAGTCCCGGATTTTCCTTTTTTGTTTTTCCGGAAAATAAATTCGGTGTTGTATTATTTATAAATGCGAAAACACCATCGCTTTTTATAAATTCAATTCCTTTACGTCTTGTTTCTTTTTTTACTTCATCATCTGCATATGCTGTTGAATGAAAAAGGCCAATGGCATTTAATAATTCAGGATATTTTTCTGCAAAAGCAAGGGTAATATAGCCGCCCATACTGTGCCCGATAAGTGTAAATAATTTCTTTTTACCTTTTTCTTTGTTTATTATTTCGACATCAACAATGGCTTTTATTACTTCCGCATAATCTTCAATTAATATCTCACCTTCCAGCATTTCAGATTTGCCACTGCCGGGAAGGTCGGGTACAATCAAATAAAATTTTTCTTTGAGTTTCTTTAATTGATAATCCCAAATGTTGCCATCTTCTGCAAAACCATGTAATAACATTACTGGCTCACCTTTGCCTTCGGTGCGGTAGAATATTTTTTTATTCTGAAAAATAATGTGCTTCATACATTATATTTTTCCCTGGAAATATAAAATATACTCCTGAAAATTAATATAGAAATGAGGGGCATGAGGGAAGGATTCATGTGTTGTGGTAAAAAGAACCAGCATGCAAAAAGAACCAGGTTGAACACTGCATAAATAATAAAATACTTTGTTGCAGGCCGTTTTTTTGAATGGATGTAGAATGCTGCAATAACATTAGTTGGCCATGCCCAAAGTAAATTAAAATTATCCTTACACATGATGTGGTCTGTGCCAACCCACATAAAAATTAATAAAATGCCCATCAGTCCGGTGATAAAAAACATAAATCCGTCAAATGCAAAAAGAAATCTTTCTATAAATGTGTTTTTTGAAAAGCTTAATAATACAATCAATAAAAAAATACAAGTGAAAATAAAAAGTGGGTGTGCAATTATATTGATTTTTTTGGGTGGTATAGTTGAAACAAAAAGATGACTTTTTTTATAAACCAACGGCCTGTTGCCGAGGGTTGTACTATCAAAAGATTTCATCAGGTAATCGGGAAGAAACATAACCTCACGCGGTTTCATTTTTACATCAAGCCGGCTTCCCAATAAAATATCGATTCCAAGCTTACTCCATTGTTTATCATTATAATCGAGATACTCATAAATAAGATCACGAAAAGTGGACTTTGTCTTTAATACTTTTTTAAATTGAACCGGTAAATCAGCAGTTTTTTCTACGAGATCACGAAGGCGTGTAGTACAATTGTCAAATGTAAAATCATATTTATAAAACATGTTTTGCCGCAGCATGTTTGTTTTAAGCAACAAAAGCAAATTGTATTTTTCTGTACAGCTTAAATTTAAAACCTGTTCGGTAACTCCCCGGTTTTCCTGTTGATAGGAATATAAAAAAGAATCAAAATCTTCAGTTGACAAGTAGAATGTTAGTTTCCCTCTTATAAATTTTGTATAAAATCCCGGCTCATCAAAATTGAAAGTGCCGTAATTATAAACAATATCACTATTACTAACGCTGTCGGTTATACGAAAAGCGCTATGGCCGAACGTAGAGTAAAGCTCCTCACCCGGTGTGCAGGTTAAAAGGCTTATTCGTAAATGACATGAATCATTTTGAGCAAATATTTTTAATGGGAAAAATAATAATAAAACAAGTAAAAATTTCAAGTGTTATGAATTGAAAGTTTGCGAAGTATTTTAAGGATCGTGTGTTTTCTTTAAGCCCCTCTCCTGGAGGGGTTGGGGAGGCTACCTGCTATAGTTAGGCGCTTCCCTGGTAATTTCAATATCATGTGCATGGCTTTCCCTCATTCCCGCATTGGTAATTTTTACAAAGGTTGCGGCCTGAAGTGAAGCGATATCTTTTGCTCCGCAATATCCCATACCGGCACGTAGGCCGCCAGTAAACTGGTGAACCACTTCACTTAAAAAACCTTTATAAGCAACACGTCCTTCAATACCTTCCGGAACAAATTTTTTCGATTGTTCATCACCATTTTGAAAATAACGGTCGCTGCTGCCTTGTGCCATTGCGCCTAAAGATCCCATGCCGCGATATTGTTTAAATTTTCTTCCTTCATAAATAATAGTTTCGCCCGGACTTTCTTCTGTTCCTGCAAATACGCCTCCCATCATTACACAATTTGCGCCGGCAGCAATAGCCTTAACCATATCGCCGGTATATCGAATGCCGCCATCTGCAATAATACCGGTTTCAATATTCTTTAAAGCTGCGGCCACTTCTATAAGTGCTGTTATTTGCGGTACACCCGCTCCTGCTACTATACGTGTTGTACAAATAGAACCGGGTCCTATACCAACTTTTACTGCATCCGCACCAGCTTCAGCCAAGGCTTTTGCGCCATTTCCTGTTGCAATATTTCCTGCAATTACCTGTAGATTTTTGAAATCTTTTTTTGCTTTTTTCAATGCATCAATCACACCTTTTGTATGCCCGTGTGCACTGTCAAGGCATATAACGTCAACGCCTACCTGCTGTAATGCATATATTCTGTCGCTCATATCTTTTGTAATACCAACACCTGCACCCACCAACAATCTTCCAAATAAATCTTTAGTAGCATTAGGGTGATTGTGTACCTGCAAAATATCTCTGTAAGTAATGAGTCCTTTTAAAATTCCTGATTTGCTCACCACTGGAAGTTTTTCTATTTTATATTTTCTTAGAATGGATTGTGCCTTCTTAAGATCAGTTCCCTCGGGAGCAGTTATTAAGTTTTCTTTGGTCATGAGCTCACTTACCTTTCGCCTGAAATTATCTTCGAATCTTAAATCCCGGTTAGTTAGTATGCCAACTAGTTTACCCGCATTGTCAACAATAGGAATACCACCAATTCTATTTTCTTTCATTAGTTTAAGTGCATCACCTATTGTGGCATCAACCAATAATGTAACAGGATCTAAAATCAGCCCGCTTTCACTTCGCTTTACTTTTCTTACCTGCGCTGCCTGTTGTTCAATGCTCATGTTTTTATGTAAAATGCCAAGACCTCCTTCCCTTGCCAAAGCAATTGCCAAAGCTGCTTCAGTAACCGTATCCATTGCAGCACTAAGCATTGGGATATTTAGCGAAATTGTTTTTGTAAGATTTGTTTTTGTGCTAACATCCCGGGGTAATACTTCGCTGTAAGCGGGCATTAGTAATACGTCATCATAAGTTAATCCTTCGCCGAAAAATTTTTTGGAACCTGTTGGAGGGTTATTTAGTGTAGCCATGTGCAAAGATAAGGGGACAGTGCCTATCACCGAAAGAGAAAATATAAATTATTCTTATTACAAATTTTATAAAAATCCACTTCGGGGATTTAGGGGTTTAATTTATAAATTTTTCCAGGCAATGAAGTAATAACTGCCTGCATTTCCAACATGAGAAGAGCGGCAGCTACTGCACTGCTGTTGAGTTTACTCTTTAAGTATAATTCATCAATGTGTATCTGTTCCTGCGATTGCAAAATTTCCACAACTATTTTTTCATCAGCAGTAAGCTCTATAAATAATTCTCTTTGTTTCTTTGCATTTGTTTCGTTTTTCTTTTTCCAACCCATATTTTCAAGGACATCTTTTGCGCAGGTTATAAGAGCGGCCTTATTATTTTTTATGAGAAAATTACATCCTTCGCTCTTGGTATCATTCACTCTTCCGGGAAATGCAAATACATCCTTATTGTAACTGTTTCCAAGTTCTGCAGTTATTAACGAGCCACCTTTAATTCCTGTTTCAACAACAATTACTGCATCGCTTATACCAGCAACAATCCTGTTTCTTGAGGGAAAATTCTGGCGATCAGGCTTAGTCTGGCTTCTGAATTCGGTAAGCAATCCACCGTTTGTAATCATTTGTTTTGCCAATGCAGAATTTTGAGAAGGATACACTCTGTCAAGCCCATGTGCAAGAACTCCAATTGTTTTCATTTCATTTTTTATGGCAGCTCTGTGTGCGATGCTATCAATTCCAAAAGCAAGACCACTCACAACTATCACGTCTTCACCTGCAAGTTCCTCTACAAGTTTTTCACAAATGCTTTTGCCATATTCATTATTATTTCTTGTACCAACAATGGCTACAATCTTTGAAGAATTTAAATCTGTATTTCCTTTGTAATATAACATCGAAGGGCTATCATAGCAGTTCAACAATCTTTGGGGATAATCTTTATCAGTAATAAAAAGCGGAGTAATTTTATATTTTTTTATGAACAGAATTTCTTCTTCCGCCTTTTCAAAATCATGAAAACTTTTTATAGAAGCAGCTCTTATCGTTCCTATCCCTTCCAATGCTTCCAGCTCCTTTTTGCGTGCGGAAAAAATTGCTTCAGCATTACCAAAATGACTGATTAAAGCTTTTGCATGGATGTCGCCAATATTTGGTATCATGCCAAGTGCAATCTCGTATGTAAGGTTTGTTGACAAATGGAATAGATGTCAACAATAATAGAAAAAATTATTTAACTGAAACTATGCTCAATTCTGTTCTCCGGTTTAAAGCACGTCCATCTTCGGTTTTATTATCTGCAACCGGTTTAGTTTCTCCATTGCCTTTAAAACTCAATCTCTCATTTTTAACACCTT
This sequence comes from Ginsengibacter sp., assembly GCA_040005535.1. GTDB lineage: Bacteria > Bacteroidota > Bacteroidia > Chitinophagales > Chitinophagaceae > Ginsengibacter. Next base: position 14,590 of record JBDTYU010000139.1, read on the forward strand.
TGGTTACTAAATAGTTTACAACTGATATGGCTCGCCCTTTTGAAAGGCTAAGGTTATCTAAAGGTTTACCAATATTATCAGTATACCCGCTTATCAATATTTTGATGTTTGGATTTTCATTAATCAACTTTACAATATTATCAAGCTCTGTTATAGATTCAGATTTCAATTCTGTTTTTTTGCTGTCAAAAAAAACATTTTTTAAAACAATATGTGCATTGGCTTCAATAGGTTGTAATGGGATATCAGCCTCAAAAGTCGAGTCTGTGCTTCCTTGACTTATGTTATAATTTTCTGAATAAAATAAATACCCCTTACGGTTAACGTTAAATGCATAATCTTTTCCAACCGGAAGGGTTACGAGATAATAACCATCTTCATCTGTTTGGAGTTTACTTATAAGTTGCCGGCTATTTATATCAGTAAGTTCAACAGATGAAGGCAATCCTTTTTTTGTTTTTACATCATATACATGCCCTTTTACCCACAATGTTTTAAGTGGCCTCAAATCCTGGCGCAATTCAAAAGTGTAAATGTCTAAACCACCTTTTGTATCACTTCGGTCGCTTGAATAATAAGCAGTTTTTCCATCGGCAGCCACAATCATAGAACCTTCATCATCTATCGTATTGATTGGGTAACCCAGATTTTCAGGCTTGTTCCATTTACCACCTGGTAATTTTCTTGTAACAAAGATATCTGGCTTCTCACTGTAACATGAATGCCCATTGGAATTAAAATATAATGTCTGGTTATCTGCATGAATGAATGGTGTACTCTCATCGCCTGAAGTATTTATTTGAGCACCCATATTTAATGGTTGCTCCCATTTACCATTTTCATTTCGGTGGCACACCCATATATCTTTACCTCCAAACCCACCTGGAACATTACTGCTAAAATAAAGATCTTTTTTATCAGGCGATAGTGAAGGGGTGGATTCCCAAAATTCTGAGTTTACATTTGGCCCCAGATTTTCAGGCTCACTCCAACCATTTTTTGCTAAATAAGAAATGTACAGATCACAACTGCCGAGGCCTTCGGGAAAATTACACCCGGTAAAAATGAGCCACTTTCCATCCTGGGAAATATTTTGAGCTCCTTCATTAAAAGTGGGTGAATTTAGATTTCCGGGCAAGG
>JBDTYU010000140.1:0-8595 GCA_040005535.1 Ginsengibacter sp.
CTTAAATTTCTTTTTCCATTTTGAATGTGACTTTTCACCTGCATAATAGTAAATCCTGTTATTTCAGAAACTTCAGAATATGATTTTTTTTCCAGGTAAAACAAACTTACACATTGTTGCTGTTCTGTATTTAAATTATTAATTGCTGTTATCATTTTATTTAGAAGTAAATCTTTTTCAATTAATGAAATTTTCTCTTCAGTCTCATCCGGCACTTTGATCATGTGTTCATTTAGTTCTGCAGGAACTTTACCTTTATCACGCAACTTCATAAGACAATGATTTTTTGCAACCATATAAATCCAGCTTTTAAAATATTCAACTTTATACTTATGCAGCTCACCGATTGTTTTTAAAAAAATTTGTTGCACACAATCTTTAGCATCATCTTCATTTTTCAGGTATTTCATACACACACCCAGAAGCAGGAGTGTATAGCGTGGAAGCAAAATCCCGAGCCATTCATTATCATGATCGGTATAAAAATTTTGCAGCAGTTCATTATCACCGGTATCATTATATTTTTGTGATTTCAAGACTGCTTTATAATTTTCTTATTAAGATGTAAACATAAATAATTTCCATAATTTACATTTGAAACAACTTTTTGTAACTGCTATGAAATATGCCGTATGCTGTGTGCCCGTTAGCCCCCTGCGATGCGAACCTTCCCATAGATCTGAAATGGTAACCCAGCTTTTATTTGGTGAAAAATCTTTTATTATTAAAAATGGAAATGACAATCCGATAGCTATCGGATGGGTAAAGATTGGTTTAAAATATGATGCTTACGAAGGATGGTGCCAGTTGAGTCATCTTTCAGAAATTGAGGAACAACAGTTTACAAAAATTGATAAAGACATTACCTATGGATGGGTAAGCGAAGTTGATTATAATGGCCACATCATGAACATTCCCATGGGAAGTTCACTTTCTGCTTTTAAAAACGGGAAAGCATTCCGGAGAAAAAATTTAGTTCACTTTAAAGGTGAAGTATGGAACCCGGAAGAAATAAAAATAACTCCTAAGATCATTAAACAGGTTGCCTATAAATTTTTGAATACTTCATATTTATGGGGAGGAAAATCAGTTTTTGGAATTGATTGCAGTGGCTTTGCGCAAATGACCTATAAATTTTTAAATAAATATTTACCACGTGATGCATGGCAGCAGGCAGAGCAAGGTGAAGTTGTAAATTTTTTACGGCAGGCACATTGTGGCGATCTTGCTTTTTTTGATAATGATGAAGATAAGATTACTCATGTGGGAATTTTACTTAATGAGCGTGAAATTATTCATTCATCCGGAAAGGTTCGTATTGATAAAATAGATACTCAGGGTATTTTGAATCTTGAAACAAAACAACGCACCCATAAATTGAGAATAATAAAAAGATATTTTTAAGAACTCAGGTGGTATTAATAGTTGTTACATCTTCCACTTTTTTATCTTTCATTTCTTTATCAACAAAAAGCATTTTTAAAGCTATTAGTATCATGAGTATGGCAAATATTTTTTTCACTGTTTCCTGCGACAGGCTCAAAGCTATTTTACTTCCAAAATAGCTTCCTACTAAAAAGCCAAAAGATACAAGCCACACAGTACGCATATCAACATAACCTGCTTTATAAAATTGCAGCACGCCTAAAATACCCACGGGCAATAATAAAATACCCAGAGAAGTGCCCTGGGCTTCCTTTTGCGAAAAACCTAAAAAATAAATAAGAGCAGGCACTATTATTATGCCTCCGCCTATTCCTACCAAACCACCCAATATTCCGGCAGCCAATCCCACTATTAATAAAATTATAATTACATGTAAGCTCATAAAATAAATTTGAGTAAAGTTTATTTCGGAAAAGTTTGTTTATAAAATTCAATGGATTCATTAATTATTTCAAACGCTTTTGCCTTGGGCTGAAAATCATTAATCTCCACTTTTTTATTTTCCAAAACTTTGTATTGCTCAAAATAATTTTTCAGGACTGTAAGAAAATGCTGCGGTACATCTTCAATGGATGTTATATAATTTACCCCAGGATCTTTTACGGCAACCGCTATTATTTTATCGTCTATAAGGCCGGTATCAATCATCTGCATATTTCCTATTACATAAGCTTCAACAAGACATAAAGGCTGTATGGATTCTGAACACATTACCAGGATGTCGAGAGGATCGCCATCCTGCCCCAGTGTTTGTGGAATTAAGCCATAATTTACCGGGTAATGAAAAGAAGAATAAATTACCCGGTCTAATTTAAGCAATCCTGTTTTCTTATCAATTTCATATTTCGATTTAGAACCCTGAGGAATTTCGATAAGAGCATTTACAAGTTGAGGAGCTTCTTCACCATAATGTGCGCCATGCCAGGGATGTTGAGTATACATATTATAATTTTAAGTGAGCTTATTTGATAAGCAAAAATAGGAAAGCAATTAAATTTTATTATTAATCTTCTTTATATTTTAATACTTTGCTATAGAACTTTAATAAAATAAATGCCTGAAAATGTTGCTAACAGCCCGATTACAACGCTACATGCAATATAGGTAAAAGCAAGCCATAATTGTCCATCCCGAAACAGTCTTATGGTTTCAATTGAGAATGCAGAGAAAGTAGTAAAACCACCTAAAAGACCTGTAGTTAAAAAAAGTCTCCACTCTATATTAAAATTTACTTTTTCGCTGAGGCCAAAAATAATTCCCATAAGAAGACAACCGATAATATTTACTGCCAGGGTCCCATAAGGAAATGCAGAAAGGAATTTGTTATTTATAAACAGCGACAGAAGATATCTGAATATACCGCCGATGCCACTTCCGATACCAATTGCTAAAATTATTTTCATGCCTTATCGTTTAGCTTCTTCAGGCTAAAAAACAAAATAAATATTTACATATTGCCTGTGAATGTATATTTAAAATCAACAAGCCATTCATTATTTTTCCTTACCATTTTTAATTTTGAAGGTTTATTTTTATAAGTATTTGAATAAGTAATAATGATAACAGAATCTGATATTTGTTCTGTGGAATCTATGAGTATATTGGCCTCTCTGTAACCCTCCTTTTCATCATTACTTCTTTTACTGTTGAAGTCTTTCAATCCATTAAAATATTCAACGTTAGTACTATCCTGCAGAACATATTTTTGAGCTTCATCATAATCTCCTTTCAAAGATGATTCTATAAATCCCCTGCCCGACTCGAGTGGGTCACTCGTTCTTATCTCGACAGAATGGCTACATGAGGAAATGGCAAGTGTACACAGGAGGGTTATTATTTTATTCATGTAATTTTTAAAACTTAAGGCTATTATCTTTCTGGTTTAAATAAAAGACAACCCGGAAAAGCAATGGGCAATAAGCAATAAGCAAGATGCAGTGGGCAATAGCCAATTTAGCAATTCAACAATTCAAGTTATGTCTCACAAATCTACTTTGCATTATTTTTTGCATCATTAAGCATCTTGTTGGCACTGTCCATCATTTTCTGAGCCTTTTGCATATCTTCCTGCGAAACAGAATCTATGTTTTCCATAGAGCGGTTGTTTATACTTCCTAAAGAATCATTCATCCCGTTATGATGCATTCCTCCCATTCCATGTTCTTTCATTTTTTTCTGAGCCATTTCCATAAGTGTGGATTTATCAAACGCTACTTTCCAGTCACCACTTTCTTTCCTTAATGTAAAATCTGTAGATTCTCCTGATTTTTTATCTTTAACCGGAACTGTTGCTTTGTCCCCGTCAATTACTGCTGTTCCTAATTCAATATTTTCCTTTTGATAATCCATCATCCCATTTGCTTTATCTCCCATGTTTTGCATACCCATTTGCACCATGCCCATCATTGCTTCACTGTCTTTAGTAACATATTTTTTTGCTTCATCAATATTTTTTTTTGCAATCGCATCAAAAAATTTAGTAAGAGCTATTTTAGGGTCACCCCCACCGGATTTACAGCCCGATATAATTAGCAATGAAACAGTCAACGCACATAAAATAATTCTCTTCATAAAAATTTTTTATTTAGTTGGGCAAATGTAAATAGTTATTTATTAAAAACAGAGTTATTACTTTTGAATACAACACGCTTTACTTCGACGCAGCCGGGATTAATAAAAAGATTATCCGGCGCTACAAATTTTATGTGGTTTAATATGGTTGCAGACAATGCAATTTTATTATGAGTGGCCTCTTCTACCGCTTTGTAAACAAATTCCGTACAATACATTCTGTCATTAGAAGCGAGATCAAACTGCATGTCAAACGTAATTCCCTGGTTGTAAAACTTATGAACTACAAGTAACAGATCCGCATTTTCTTTTGAATTTAATTTATATCTGAAAATTCCAAAACCTCTGTTCTCAAAAGGATTACAAAAAATTTCAAATAGATCTCTTCTTAATTTTTGATCAGGATTCCATTCACCGCCTATTGAATGATAAACAAAAATCGAATCATGTTCGATGCTTGCAATTCCGCAATGCGAATAGGTTTTGTCTTGTATAGAAAGCTGCCGCATTGTTTCACTTGTAAAGTCTCTGCCTGAACGCATTATAAGATCTCCTTGCTCTATTAATTTTTCATTCCCGTAAATTGTATCAATTGCTGCATCTGTTTTTTGCACTTCCATAATTGAATCTTTTTGGGAAGGTATAAATGTATCATACTCACTTTTTACCTGGCAGCTTATCACAAAAAATAAAAGGCAGCGCAATGGCCACCTTCTGATTGTTATTTTTTTCAAAATCAAATTCATTTATGATCTTCCATTTCCTTTAGTTTTTCTTTATCATAAGCTCTTATGATTGCTTTCACGAGCTTATGTCTTACAACATCTTCTTCATCGAGCTCAACATGACCAATGCCTTCAATATGTCTTAGTATTCTGGCTGATTTTTCAAGGCCGCTTTTCACTTTTGGCGGAAGATCAATTTGTGTAACATCGCCGGTTATAATGGCTTTTGCATTAGCCCCTATTCTGGTTAAAAACATTTTTAACTGCAGGTCAGTAGAATTCTGTGCTTCATCCAAAATGATAAAAGCATTGTCCAGCGTACGGCCACGCATATAAGCCAGCGGTGCAATTTCAATGGTACGTGTTGTCATATAATAGCCAAGCTTATCAGCAGGAATCATGTCGTCCAATGCATCATAAAGAGGTCTTAAATAGGGATCAATCTTTTCTTTGAGATCACCCGGAAGAAATCCAAGATTTTCACCGGCTTCTACAGCAGGCCTTGTAAGAATGATTTTTTTAACTTGCTTGTTTTTAAGCGCTCTCACTGCAAGAGCTACCGCTGTGTATGTTTTTCCGGTACCGGCAGGACCTATTGCAAACACGATATCATTTTTATCGATTGAGGTTACCATCACCTTTTGATTGGCAGTACGTGCTCTTACCGTTTTTCCATTTGGCCCAAAAACTAAAATATCATTTGGGTTTCTTTCAATAAAATTATCAATAGTTTTCTCATCATCTCCTCCAAGAATTTGTTCAAGATAATTCTCAGTCATGTGTCCGTTTCGTTCCAGATATTGCACAGCAAGATTTATTTTATCCCGGGCATCTTCAATTTGCTCCGGCGCACCGCTAAGCTTAATTTGTGTACCGCGGCTGAGAATTTTAAGACGGGGGAATTTTTTTTTAAGGATGTCAAGTTTTCCGTTGTTAACTCCAAAGAATTCTATAGGGTTTACAGTTTCAAGGTTAATAATTGTTTCTGTCAATCGGGTTTAAATTTAGATTTGAAAAAATTCTATTAAAACGGATTTCGATTTTTAGCGTGACCAAATATAAAAGCTACTAAAGCTGTTTTACTAAATTACTTATACACACGTGGTTGAAAAAGTTAAAGTGTCTTAATATAACGGTTGCTCTATCATTATATTTTATTAGCAGTGAGTGATTATTTTTAATAATTTCGGTAATAAATTTATAGGAATGAAAAAAAGTATCTTCATAATCACCGCTTGTGTTATAAGCGTAATTCTTTTCCAGGCTTTTACAATCACCCACGAGCCCCACTTTAAGAATTTGCAAATATTATCAAAAGATATTTCTGATCATGACCTTGATAGTGTGATGCATCACTTTAGTGCATCACTTGGGGTAAAATGTAACTTTTGCCATGTAAGGAATGAAGATGCAAAAAAAATGGATTTTGTAAGTGATGATAAGCCTGAAAAGAACATAGCCCGTAAAATGATGCTCATGGCAATTGACATCAATAAAAATTATTTTAAAGAGATGGATCAGCATGACATGAATAAAAATATGGATCATGAAATGGATAAAAATAAAGAACATAATATGGACACAAGTAAAATCCATAATATAGATACAAGTATGGTAATGGAATCTTCAAAATATATGCTGAGATCTGTAACCTGCTTTACATGTCATAGAGGCGACCCTCATCCTGAAACGAAAGCCCCATCACATAAAGAAGGCCCGCTGCCTCCTGCACCTTCGAAAACTGCAGACAAAAAATAATATGCAGGTTTGTAAACATTGTCACCTTGCGGGAGAAGGCAAATATTGTTCTCATTGCGGGGAAACTTTTCAACCTGATCATATAACCATTCATTCTATTTTACATGAAGTGGTGCATACTTTTACTCACGCTGATAAGGGACTCTTGTATACTTTAAAAAACCTGGCTATTCATCCGGGTACCATGCAAAAAAATTACCTCGACGGTGAAAGAAAAACCAATCAAAAACCCTTTTCATTATTTTTTATTTGTGCAAGCATTGCAGCCATTGCTTTGCATTTTGTGAATACAACCCCATATGGTTCCCAAAATCATTTTGATATTGTAAAAGAAAATTTTTATAAAAATTTCTTTGTAATTCTTCAGGCTATATTATTACCTGTTTACGCTTTTTTAGCCTGGGTTTTTTTTGGAAAGAAGCAAATAAATTATGCCGGGATGCTTGTGTTAACCATTTATACAATTTCCTTTTCGTTACTTATTATTATACCCTTAAATTTTACAGGATTAATCCCGGGATTTACTTACCAACAATACTTAGAAGTGCTGTTTCTTTCAGTATATACGATATTGACAAACCTGAATTTTTTCAGCTTTCAAAATAGATGGGTAGTTATAATAAAAAGTATAGCTGTTCTTTTACTATCTTATTTACTGTTTAATTTTATGGCCAATCAGGTTATCAATTTTATGCTTTAAATTCTTTATTCAATTTCAAATAATAACAATTGTGTTTTCTGGATTGGCACGAAATTGTTATCCGAAATAAATAATAAAGTTCTGTGGCCATTCGGCAGTTTGGGGCCAAATGTAACCCCCTCTATATTATCAATATAAAATCCCAGTGTATCCATATTAAGTAATAACTTTTTTGAAATCATTTTCACATCTCCTTTCTTTTTTAAAGAAATAATGTTTTCAATATTATCTGCACGAGACAAATCTGCAAGAAATATTTTGATGGTGCATGCCAGCAAGCCTGAAGAGAAAGAACGTTCAATTATTAGAAGCTTATTTTCTCCAACTGATAATATATCGGGGACACCGTTAATTTTGAAAGCAGCAGGCGGGTTAGGCGTATGGGCAACTGCGTCTATTGTGTACGCATATTGTGCGATTGTTTTTTTAGAAGCCATATCAAATTTCAGAATCCTGATAATAGCGGTAGAATCGTTTAGCCCTGCCCGTGGGCCATCATCATACAATGGTTCTTCTACATTTACAAACAAGGTTCTGTAATTATCTGCAAAAGTGAGTCCTTCAAAAACGCTATTCTGTCTTGGGCCTGATTCTATAGCCTGCATGTGTAATTGAGGTGGTAATACAAGAGTATCTATATAATCTCCGTTAATATTTATCTCAGTAACAGAAGGATCTTCAAGAACTATTTTATTTTGTTTTACAATGCGCTCACCCTCGCTGCTCCATACGAATTTATTATTTCTGGGATTATAACGAATCGCTTCCGGGTCGGGTGTGTTATAAGGATCATTGTGAGAATCGGGATAAACATTACCGACGTTGGTTTTAAAAAACTTTGTATCCAAAAAAATCACGCTATCAATTTTATTTTGATTGATGATAACTTCTGCTTCATAAAACCGTGCAGGATTTTTTTCTGACCTGTCATCACTTATAATGTAATAAATATTTTTTTTTGAATCATAATCAATTCCGGAGAGTCCACCTATAATTGTGTTTTGAAAATCTTTATTAAATGGAACATCATATTCACTTAAAAACTTAAGATGATTAATATTTTCAGACACTTGGATGTGTCTCGCAGTTGTGCATGAATTTACAAGGGATATGATTAACAGAATTGAAAGAAATAATAATGAACGCATAGATGATGAATTTAAAAAACAAATTTGAGAAATCTTTTGTTATTAAATAAAATCCCTTTTTGTAAATGGTTACATATTTCTTTAATTTTAGAATGTATTCCTGGATTCTACCAATACCATTAAAACCTTTCAATTATGAATGAACCTGATATTACCGAAAAAACAAGCACCAGTCAGCCCGCATGGCTTACAATTGTAAGAATTGCCCTTGGTTTTATTCTGTTTTGGAAAGGAATCAATTTTATCC
>JBDTYU010000141.1:0-2191 GCA_040005535.1 Ginsengibacter sp.
GGTCAAAGAAAAGCAGCAACTTATATTGAAAGCCAGTTCCGGAAAACGGGTCTTGTATCTGTACCGTCTTTAAATGGTTACCAACAAAATTATCCTTTGTTTAAAGATACGCTCCTACCAAAAACTTTAAAGATCGGGAAGAAAAATTATACGTTTGGAACAGATTATATTGTGACACCAGGTTCTGATGATACTAACGAATTCAAAGCTAAAAATATAATATTTGCAGGCTATGGAATCGCCGATAAAAATTATGATGATTATGCAGGCAAAGATGTGAAACGAAAGGTGGTAGTGATTTTTACAGGGGAACCAAAAACAAATGGTAAATACCTGGTAAGTGGAACTACCAAATCTTCTGCCTGGCAATATAATATTAATAAGAAGGCAATATTGGCAAAACAAAAAGGCGCAATTGCATTATTAATTATTAATCCATCAATGGAAAACATATCATTAACGTTTGCAGAAAATTCCAAAAAATCGAATATTTATTTTCCCCATGAAAAAAATGCTAACAATGAAAAAGTTCCGGTAGTTACTATTATTCCTGGCATAGCTAAAAATATTTTCGGAGAACAGAACAGTACAATTTTAATAAATGCGGCAAAAGCAGATTCATCTTTGAAAGATTTTAGAATAGAAAAAAAAGAAAAATTTAAATTAAACTACCGAAGAAAAAAAACCGAATCATCAGCAAGTAATATTATAGGATTTATTGAAGGAAGTGATAAAAAAAATGAGTATGTTTTTCTTACGGCACATTACGACCATTTAGGAAAAAAAGGCGATATAATTTATTATGGAGCTGATGATGATGGCAGCGGTACAGTGAGTGTTATTGAAATGGCGCAGGCTTTTGCAAGAGCAAAGACAGATGGCTTCGGCCCCAGAAGAACAATTGTTTTTATGACCGTAAGTGGTGAGGAGAAAGGTTTATGGGGATCGGAATATTATTCAGACCATTCTTTATTTCCTTTGGACAGTACAACCGTAGATCTGAATACCGATATGGTAGGTCGAATAGATCCCGGGAGAAAAAATGGCGACAGCACAAATTATATATATGTTATAGGGGATGATAAATTAAGTACCGATCTCAAAACTATCAGCACTACAGTTAATAACAATTATACAAAGCTGGAGCTTGATTATAAGTTTAATGACCCTGCTGATCCTGAAAGAATTTTCTTTCGCAGCGACCATTATAATTTTGCAAGAAAAGGTGTTCCCATTATTTTCTTTTTTGATGGTATTCATAAAGATTATCACAAACCTACCGACACAGTTGACAAAATAAATTTTGATGTAATGGAAAAAAGAGTTCGCTATATTTTCTTAACAGCCTGGACAATGGCTAACAGGGAAAATATGTTGAAAAGAGATTTGCCTTTACCAACTGAAACAAGATAATCTGATTCTTTTAATAAGCAGAGGCAGCTCTCCTAAAAAAATTCTCATTTCTTACTTTTATTTTAAGTGCCTAAAGATATCCCTGTTTGCATAAAGGTTATTATAAAGGAATTCGATAATTTATTTCATATTATTAAAAAAAATAGTAGCTGGAATTTTAAAATTTCAAGATTGCTATTATTGAAAATAGTTTTACATTTATTTCTCCATCATTTTTTGAAACCCGCCTTTAAAAACATCTTCTTAGTTATAGTTGCACTTGTAATGCGGTATAACGGCAGCCATAAACGTATAAATATAATCTGCATCACTCAAACCTGTAATTTATTATTTAAAAATAAAAAACAACAATTATGAAAAAATTTATTCTCAATTCGACGCTTGGTATCATTGTTATGCTTGCATGCAACAACCAGGCTTCAGCACAATCTAATAAACCATATACTGAGGGACCGTTATGGCAGGTACAATTTATTAATACGAAAGCCGGCATGGGTGATCTCTATTTAAAGAATTTAAGTGAAGGATGGATAAAACAAATGCGTGCAGCAAAAGAAGCGGGCCTCATAATGGATTTTAAAGTACTCGAAGCCCCTAATGCGACTGAAAATGACTGGAATCTAATACTGATGTACGAATTAAAAAATTACGCTATGCTCGATGGTATGGTTGAAAAAATGGATGCCCTATCATCTAAAATATTTGGCAGTAAGGAAATTCAACACACTAATGCGGTTTCCCGAAATGACCTTAGAGTAATGCAGGGAGGCAGGTTAAC
>JBDTYU010000142.1:0-2755 GCA_040005535.1 Ginsengibacter sp.
TAATTATTAATGAATTTGTAGGAATAAGAGCATCTTTTCATGAATCTATAAAAAATGTTAAGCATGAAATAATTATTACTCCAAAAATGAGTTTTGGCACAGGCCATCATGCCACTACTTTTTTAATGATAGAACAGATGGAAAAAATTAATTTCAAAAATAAAACAGTTATTGATTTCGGTACAGGTACCGGCATTCTTGCTATTCTTGCTGAAAAACTTGGTGCAGCTTCAATTACTGCAATCGACAATGATGAATGGAGCATAAATAATGCCTTTGAAAATATTGAATCAAACCATTGTAAACTTATCAATCTTGAAAAAAGAAATAATATTGAAGGGCTTTCTTTCGTTAATATAATATTAGCTAATATAAATTTTAATGTGTTAGCAGAAAATGCAAAAAATTTATCAATGTTTCTACTTCCAAAATCACTTTTGGTTATAAGCGGGTTTTTATTAAAAGATGAAAAATCAATTGAAATGCATTTTGTTAAAAATAATTTTGTCAATATACATAGTAATGAGAAAAATGAGTGGATAGTTATGGTATTGGAAAAGTGCTAATTTTTTTAAAATTTATAAAGTGAGGATATAATTAAATGGTATATTTGTCAGCTTTATTCGTTCAATAAATTTATGAAAGAACTCCTTTTAATTGTTACAGCATATCTCATTGGTTCGATACCAACAGCTTTAATTATCAGTAAATACATTTTTGATATTGACATACGTGACTACGGAAGTGGCAACATGGGAGCAACTAACACTTTTAGAGTATTGGGGGCAAAATATGGAACTATTGTAATGATTGGAGATATGCTTAAAGGAATTTTTGCAGTAGCTCTTTATAATCTTTTACCTTACTATCTTACTAATGAACTTGACCGCACAAATTTAATGATAGGCCTTGGCATGGCTGCTGTTGCGGGTCATATATATCCAATATGGGCACAGTTTAGAGGTGGAAAAGGTGTGGCAACTTTATTTGGAATGTTGCTGGCCATTCAACCAATTGTAGCGGTTAGTTGCGTTGGCGTTTTTTTATTGGTATTATTTTTAACAAGATATGTTTCACTCAGTTCTATTCTTGCGGGTGTTGCCTTACCAATCTGTGTGTTGTGGATTTATAATGAGAAGGAAGTTTTTTATCGGGTATTTGCTGTCGCAGTTTCTGCACTTATTGTATTGACCCATCAAAAAAATATAGGCCGGCTTCTTAAAGGAAATGAAAGCCGTGTTCCTATCTTAAAATACCGCGATAGAAAAAAGTTACGCAAGAAATATTATAACTCCTGATTTCTCCCTCTTTTTTTATAACTCTTAACCTCTCTTTAATTTTTTTTGCAATTTATTGATACAACTTTAATTAGTCAGCAATAGTCTATCATGTAAAATTGGTATACCTATTGTTTACTTACCTTAAAAATGTTTATTATGAAAAATATATTTTTGCTTTTCGCAGCTTCTGCAATGTTTATTACTGCATGTACAACAAATGCAATAACAGGTCGTAAGCAGTTGTCTCTTGTTTCTGAGTCTTCACTTCAGCAGGAAGCAGTTTCTCAATACAAATCATTTCTTTCTCAAAATCATATAGTGAGTGGCGTTGCGAGTAAGGATGCAGAAATGGTTAAACGTGTAGGAAGTCGTATTGCTTCTGCAATTACAAAATATTATAGTGATAAGGGTTTATCGAATGAGCTTTCAGGATACAATTGGGAATTTAATTTAATAGATAATAAACAAGTGAATGCCTGGTGTATGCCTGGAGGAAAGGTCGTTGTATACACGGGTCTTTTACCCGTTGCACAAAATGAAGCTGCCCTGGCTATTGTAATGGGGCATGAAATTACTCATGCCGTGGCGCATCATGGGCAGGAAAGAATGAGCCAGGCACTTCTCGCTCAAGGAATTGGTCTCACAGGAGATGTATTCACTTCGGGGAATGCTAATGCAAATAATATTTTTAGAAATATCTATGCTCCCGGTGCACAAATAGGCGTTTTATTGCCTAATTCAAGAAACCAGGAATATGAAGCCGACCATTACGGACTTATTTTCGCAGCTATGGCAGGTTATAATCCCAGGGAAGCAATTCCATTTTGGACTAGAATGGCAAGTTTAAATTCCGGAGCAAAAGGCCCGGAAATGTTAAGTGATCACCCATTAGATTCAAAAAGAATTGAGAAATTAAAAGGTTATATGAGTGATGCACTAAAATATTATCAGCCGGTTAATTCCAAATAAATTTGGTATCTGTTTCTGAAATTTCTTTTTTGCTACTAAGTTTTTTTATTTAAACAATATTTTAAGTAATTTTGCACCTGTCTTTTCTGCACTTCGGTTTTGCTATTTTTCCAACCCAATGATTTTATAGGGGTGCAGATTTTTTTAAGACACATTTTTAATCTTAAATATTGCCTCACTTATGTCTCAAACACTGTTTGAAAAATTGCAATTTGAGGATGAAAAAAATCTGTTAATTCAAGGTCTTCCTTCTACTATCGAAAAACAGTTTTCCAAGCTTTCATTCTCAAAAAACGTAACTCCATTATTAAAAACCCGTAAAATTGATTTTGCACTTGTATTTGCTTTAAATTCAAATCAATTACACAAAATTCTTTCTGAGGTTTGTCCTGCTCTGCATCCTGCAGGAAAATTATGGATAGCTTATCCAAAGGCAACTTCAAAAATTACGAGTGATTTAAACCGCGATTGTTCATGGAGCTGCCTGGTTAATCAGGGTTTTGAAC
>JBDTYU010000143.1:0-10092 GCA_040005535.1 Ginsengibacter sp.
AAAGGTATCTATATTCTGCAATTGAGCGATATAAATGGCGATAATGTTACAAGAAGGAAATTGGTGATACAATAGATATATGTGATTGGTGATAGTGATTTGTGAATATCAATATAAGTCACAACTCGCAATTGATTATTCAACACTTACTGCTTTGCATGCCAATTTTCACGTTGGGATATTATCACATTAATATATCTTTGCCGCCTCTAAAAAGTTCTTTAGGAAATGCTAAGCAGAAGAAATATACGGGTGAAAGTGATGCAGGCTCTTTACAGTATTGAATCCATGAATAATGAAACTCGTCCTGGTGAGCCATTGCAGATATTAAAAAAAAATATTGAACACTCCCAGCATTTATTTACATACATCGTTTATTTTATAACAGAAGTTGCCCGTTTTGCAGAAAAAGATGCGGCACAAAAAGCCCAGAAGTATTTACCATCTGTAAATGATCTTAATATAAATACAAGGATTTCAGGAAATGAAATCGTATGGAGCATCATTGAAAATACTTCTTTTCAAAAATCGGTTGAGCAGTTCAAAATTAAAATTGCAATAGATGAGGATCTCGTTAGAAAAGCCTACCTCGCATTGACTGACTCAACAGAATATAAAGAATATACTCAGCTTAAATTTAGAGACAAAAGATCTGAGAGGAAAATATTGGAATATATTTTTGCCGGCTTTATACTTTCTGATGAAAACTTCATAAGCGATATTGAAGAAAAATTTATTCATTGGGATGATGATGCCGAAATGATGATATTACTTATGAATGGATTTTTGCAAAAGCCTGCCTTATTTAATTTTAACGAAATGGTTAGCAAAGAAAAAATGGATTTTGCGATTGACCTGATGGAATGTGTTATTGATAAAAAAGAATATTGTCTTGAACTCATTAAGCCAAAATTAAAAAACTGGGATGCTGAACGTATAGCTTCACTTGATATGATTTTAATGCAGATGGGCGTATGTGAATTCCTGTATTTTGAAACCATACCTCCTAAGGTTACCATCAACGAATGTATTGACCTTGCAAAAGAATATAGCACAGAACAAAGCGGGCACTTTGTAAATGGAATTCTTGATAATATTCATAAAGAGCTATTAGTCCAGGATAAAATTCATAAGAAGAATTTTAAAAACAGTACTTTATAATACCTTTGCAAAAAATAAAATAAATGAAAAAATTGATTGGTGCTCTTTTGCTTATATGCATAATTTCCTCCTGTGATATAAGAAATACAAAGAATAAAGCAGATGCACAGGCAACCAATTCAATCACGAATTTTGCTGATTCAACGACCGTCCAAATGATTGATTCGGTATATAACTTTGGAAAGGTTTCAGATGGCGAAAAGGTCGAATACAGTTATCGTTTCAGAAACACCGGAAAAAATCCGCTAATAGTTTCTTCAGCTGTTGCAAGCTGCGGATGCACCGTTCCCGAAAAGCCTGAAGAACCTATCAGGCCTGGCGAAACGGGTTTTTTGAAAGTAGTTTTCAATAGTAAAGGGAGGGTGGGAGAAGTGCATAAAGAAATCACTGTTACATCTAATGCATATCCTCATTTTCCGGTATTGCAATTAACAGGACAGGTGGTTGCAGTAGGAAAATAATTTTAATAGGATATATCAAACAGTAAACACAAAATAAATAATATGAATTTAGCTATGGTTTTTTTAATGTTAGGGCAGGGCAGTGCAGGCGGTGGCGGTGGTTTTCAATTTGTATTTTTAGGCCTGATGATTCTTGTATTCTGGATGTTTATGATAAGGCCGCAGGCTAAAAAAGCTAAGTTACAGAAACAGTTTCTTACAAATTTGCAGAAGGGTGATAAAATTGTAACGATTGCCGGCATACATGGAACCGTAAATAAAGTAAATGAAGATGGAACCATGATGCTCGAAATCAATCCCGGCAGTTATATCAAAATTGAGAAAAGCGCTATCAGTATGGAATGGACCGCTAATATCAATAAAACACCGGCTCCTATTAAATAAAATTTGATAAAGAAAAATATAGATATTTAATCTGCATTACTTTATTATTTAATGGAGTTATAAAAAGTAATTGCTTTCACAAAATCAATTTCTTTTTTGGGCTTAAGATTATTTACTTTAATATAAGTTTCTACTTGTTCTTTCTTGTCTGCAGTTAACTCATCAAGCAGGGAAGATGTGTATTTGCTAATTGGAGAAACAGTATTATTCAGCAAAACGAAATCTATATTATGTAATACATATTTTCTTGAGTTATTAACTATACCGTTAGAATAGTTTTCACCTTCTGCTTTTTTATCATAATGCCTGAATAAAGTCACTTTACCATAAGTAAGAACCTGCATAAAATTTGAACTTAGTGAATTAATGTCGGTTCTGAAAACTATATCGGGACGGGGATTGTCCGAATGACCCGTACTATAAATTTTAATTTCTTTTACATTGTCAGCAAATTCAAAAAGGGTATCATGTTCTAAAAACAAAAATTTATCTACTACTGCATCAAGATTCATTCTTCCCACAATATATTTTTCACCATTTTTTAATAATACTTCACCTGCTCTCCAATCATCAAATAACATAGGAGTTCCATCAACAGAATTACCAGCTTTTTCTCTATAAGCCCGGTTTTCAAAGGGTTCTCCATAAGCGTAATGAGATGTAAATCCTTGATCTTGTGAAAAAGCTATTGAAACAAATAAAAATGACAATGCAAACAGAAATAATTTATTCATGGATGAATTTTAGTTTACGAGAGAACTGGATTTTTTAATACTTTAAGAATTAGTTGCCCGGAAGGCTATTATAAAAAGCAACGGCTTTTAAAAAATCACTTTCCGTTTTAAGCTTAAGATTATTTTTTTTAATAAAAGCATTTGCCTGGTCTTTTTTATCTAAAGTCAAATCATCAAACGTTGAAGAATTGAATTTTATTGGAACTGCTTTATTACCTTTTATAGAATAATAATTGGAGTGTAGCACATATTTTCTTGTATTGTTGACAATTCCGTTTGAATAATTTTCACCTTCTGGTTTTTTATTGTATTCGCGAAAGATGGTTATTTTGCCCTTAACAAGTATCTCAACAAAATTAGCGGCTAAGGGGTTTATGTCACTTCTGAAAATCATATCAGAACTTTCTTCAGTATTCTGGTTCCCTTTATATATTTTTATTTCCTGTACGTTATCAGAGAAGTCAAAAAGAGTATCATGTATAGAATAAATAAATTGGTTTCTTGATGCATCTAAATTGATCTTTTCTATTTTATATTTTTCACCATTTTTTAAAGTAACCTCACCGCTTTTCCATTCGCTAAAAAGAAAAGGATTTCCTTCGACACCACCCATATCATCGTTTACTCTGAAGTGCTGGCCTTCAAATGGCTCGGTTAAAACATTTGCCTGGCCGGACATAGAAAGTTGCGGTGATAGTATACCATTTGTTGCCCCTGTAGGCCTGCTTATTGTTTGTGAAAATATGGGAGAAATAAAACTAAATAATAATAATATTAAAATGAGTTTCAGCATAATGAATTATTTTAAAACAAATTTAATATTTTATAGTCTCAATATGGTGTCCTTTAACAACATGGATTACATTAATTTTATTGTATGCTTAAAATTGGTTTAACCGGTGGTATAGGGAGTGGCAAAAGCACCGTAGCACGCATCTTTGAAGTGCTGGGGATTTCTGTTTACTATGCTGATGATGCAGCAAAAAAACTAATGAATGAAAATGAAGAATTAAAAGAATCTATCACCAAATCATTTGGAAGAGACGCATACATAAACGGAAGTCTTAATCGTAAATATTTAGCAGAGCAGGTTTTCAATAATGATGAGAAGATTGGGATACTTAATTCGTTAGTTCATCCTTTCACCATCAAAGATGCTGCAGAATGGATGCAAATGCAGAAAGCTCCTTATATAATCAAAGAAGCTGCGTTGATTTTTGAAAGTGGCTCAAACAAAAATCTGGATTTTGTGATAGGAGTGAGATCACCACTTACACTCAGGCTTCACAGAGCTATGGATAGAGATAATATTTCTGCTGATGAAGTTAAGGCCAGGATGGATAAGCAAATGGATGAAGAGTTAAAACTGCGTTTATGCGATTACGTTATAGTTAATTATGAGCAGGAAATGCTCATTCCTCAGGTTCTTTCTTTACATGAAAAGTTTTTGAGATTGGATATAATTAGCTAATCAGCTAATTAACCAATTTAATTCCTGTAATTGCATTTCATTAGCATATCAGCACATTATCACATTAGCTAATTAACTCCAATCCTTTCTTAATTCTTTTAAATCCTTCTTCAATATTTTCCATATTATTTGCGAAGGAAATTCTTATATAATCCGGTTCACCAAAGGCATCCCCGGTTACGGTGGATACATGCGCTGCATTCAAAAGATACATGCAAAGATCACTGGCATTACCGATTATTTCCCCTTTGGCTTTCTTGCCAAAATAATTTTTTACTTCAGTGAATATGTAAAAAGCACCGTCAGGTTCTATGCATTTCAATGCAGGCATATCTTTCAGTAATTCAATAACACGTTGTTTGCGTTCTTTAAATTGTTTTACCATTTCATAAGTGGAAGTAAGAGAAGAATCCAGTGCAGTTATTGCTGCTCTTTGCGCAATTGAATTTGCGCCACTTGTAAACTGACCCTGTATTTTCTCGCAGGCTTTTGCAATTTCAATTGTTGTGGCAATGTAACCTACCCTCCACCCGGTCATTGCAAAGCCTTTACTCAAACCATTTACAACTATTACACGGTCTTTTAAATAATCAAATTGTGCAATACTTTGATGGCCTCCACCTTCGTCATGAGCATAATTGATGTACTCATAAATCTCATCACTTATAATAAAAATTCCGGGATGTCTTTGAAATACTTTTGCCAGTTCTTCCAGTTCTTTTTTCGTGTACACGGCACCGGTAGGATTGCAGGGAGATGAAAATATAAATAACTTTGTTTTAGCAGTAATAGCTGCCTCAAGCTGGGCAGGGGTTAATTTAAAACTGTTATCAGGAGTAGTTCTTACAAATACAACTTTAGCCCTGGAGAATTTTGCAATTTCAGAATAAGAGACCCAATACGGTGTAGGGATTATAACTTCATCATCATCGTCAACAACGCTCAATACTACATTCGCTATGCTTTGCTTTGCGCCGGTGCTTACTATAATTTGCTGCGGCGTGTAAGCAAGACCGTTATCCCTTTCAAGTTTACGGCAAATCGATTCTCTTAAGTCAAGGTAGCCTGCCACTGGTGTATAATGGCTCCAGTTTTCATCGATTGCTTTTTTTGCTGCATCCTTTATATGTTGAGGCGTGTCAAAGTCGGGTTCTCCAAGGCTTAAGTCAACAATATCAATTCCCTGCGCTCTTAATTCACGGCCAAGCTTTGCCATTTTCAATGTCTCAGGTTCATTAAATCTTAATAAGTTTGACGAAAGTTGCATGTTTTATATTTTATACAATTTGCAAAAGTAAGAGATAGAAATTTTGCAGAACAAAATCGTTATTTATCGTAGTCAATTTTAAATGAGGAAAGGTCAGGCTGATAAATTCTTTTTCTTTTTAATTCATAATTGTATATTACCTGACCGAGGTTTTTCATGAAAGGAAATCCTAAAGAATCATAAGCATATTTATCATCATTTACTATACCATCCGTATTGCAGTTGATAGCTGCAGATAAAAAGAATTCAATGTTTTTATCAAAATCAATGATGTAGGCAATATCAAGCAGTTCTCCGTAAGCATCTCCTTCTTTGTTGAATATTCTTATATTTTTTGGCAGCGGTTCTTTTTGGGATCCATACAACAGAAATTTTCCAAAAGCATCCGGATAATTAATTGAATCGTAAGAAGGATAGATCGTCTCACCTGGAAACTGCGACATATATTGATGCAAAAAAAGATAATCACTATCTGTAATATTAAATCTTTGTTTTTCAGGTATGCTGGCAGGGAAAATAACACTTCGTAATATTTGATGGAGGTCTTCGAGACTTACCCTGTTCTTCTTTGAAAAATTCATTGGTGTGTTGATAAGCTTGTCTGTCTTGTAATAAGCCTCTCCAAGAGAATCATGTCTTTCAGCATACTTAGCTTCATTAAATATTAATGGCTGGTTATATAAAACCTGGTTATTGTTATCTAAAAATTTAACAGGATTAGTATGCCTGTTTTCATCTTCCGATAAAAAAATATCTAGCCTGTGAAGAATCTGCGCATCATTATATCCTTTCGTATGTAGTTGTTCATTTATATACTGTTGCCCTAAAAATTCGTAGAGCCTGTTGAACGCTTCATTATCGCTTACTAAAAAAATTCTTTTAATATAACTTTCAATAGTTGGCCTGCCATCCGGGGTTTGCGGATCGTTATAAGTGGATGTTTGTCCGCTATAAGCAGTCTCTGTAATTATAGTAGTTTCTTTAGTGATGCCGGTTTCTTTCAATTCATGTAGCTTTTGTAAGGCAAGCAATGCCGTTGGAAGTTTTACGGTCGAAGCAGGATAGAAATATTTTGATGCATCTACATTGAAATAATAATCTGTAAACTTTGGATTGTTATGTTTATCCCTGTTTACTTCAGTATAAATTATTTGTACATTCCAGTTCTTCCTGTTTTTTAAAATGCTGTCAAAATATTGCGGGTATTGTTTCAACAGCTCAACGAGAAATAAATCTGTTTTAGCATTATCAATTTCTTTAATTGCTTTAGCCGCAACTGTATCATTATTTACCACCGTATCAATTCGTTTTGTTGTAATCACAGACTGTAATTTTTTTGAAGGAGCACACGAACTTATCAATAAAATCAATAAGTAAACCAGCAATATGTATTTTGTTTTCATACTAAAATATTATTCCAAAAGTATATAAATACAGGTAGTAAAAACGAGTTTAATATTTTCAAAATTCACTTTAACGCACTTTAAATGGTAACCGGTTTTAACTTCAAAACCTTATCTTTGCAAACTTCTAAAAATTAAGATATGAAACTGAAAGGTTTGGTGTGGTTTTTTGCTATCACGCTTATTTTGATCTCTGTTTACCAGCTTTCTTTTACCTGGGTTGTTAATGGCTATGAAAAAACTGTACGGCAGAAGGCCGAAAGAATGGTAAAAATGGCACATCCTGATGTTACCGGAGATGTAAAAGATAACCTTGTAAAAACGCAGGTTAACCGGGTGCTTGATAGCACAAGAGATACTAAGATATATCCTGTGCTTGGAACGACCTACCAGAAGTGCAAAGAAAATGAGCTAAACCTTGGGCTCGATCTGCAGGGAGGTATGAATGTTACATTGAATGTAAGTCTCGAAGGGCTTATAAAATCTTTAAGCAATAATCCAAAAGATCCGCAACTCGTTAACGCGTTGAATACTACCAAAATTGAAAAAGTAAAAAGTGATATTGATTACATAACATTATTCGGCCAGGTCTTTAAAAGACAAAATCCATCTGCAAATCTTGCCTCCTTATTTGCAGGAGCAGGAAAAAGTATTAAGATAAGTGACAATGACAATAAAGTGTTAGATCAGTTAAAAACGATTGCTACAGGAGCAATCAATCAAACTTATAAAATATTATCAAAGCGTGTTGACCAGTTTGGTGTAGCCCAGGCAAATACTAATCTTGAAGAAAATAAAGGAATTATTACAGTAGAACTTCCTGGAGTGCAGGATGCTGAAAGAGTGAGAAAATTATTACAGGCGTCTGCACATCTTCAATTTTGGGAAGTGTATAATATAAATGAAATAAGTAAAAACATTGAAGATGCAGATAAAAGCCTTTCTCAGTATATCGGCGGCGTTACTTTTGATTCAACTAAAACGGGAAACGATACGACAAAAAATAAAACAGATTCTTCAAAAATTCTTGCCAACCAACATCCGCTCGCCAATGTCATACATTTTATTGGTCCGCAGCAGGATAAAAATGGCAAGCCTCAATATTTTGCAGCGATTGCAAATATTGAATTAAAGGACACATCAAGAGCTAATGAATATCTTAATCTTGATATTGTAAAAAGCAATTTTCCTTCCGACCTTAAATTTTTATATGGCCTCCTGGAAAAGGATGATAAAAGCAACCGGAAATATTTTCAGCTATATGCAATTAAGACTGTTCCCGGCAATGATAAGGCAAAACTGGAAGGAGAGGGTGTTGAGGATTCCAGGGCAGATTATGATGAACGTGGACGACCTGCTATTAAAATGCAAATGACTCCAACAGGCAGCCGCACATGGGCAAGACTAACTACTGATAATGTAAACAAGCCTATTGCAATTGTGCTTGATGATATTGTTTATAGCGCTCCGAATGTGATTGGACCTATTGAAGGAGGGAACTCTGAGATAAGTGGCAACTTCACTGTGGAAGAAGCCCAGGATCTTGCGAACATTTTGAAAATTGGTAAGATAGATGCTCCGGCAAAAATTGTTCAGGAACAAATTGTAGGACCTACACTGGGCCAGGAAGCGGTCAATGGTGGTGCCAAAGCATTTGCAATTTCTTTCCTGGTAATTTTTATTTTAATGCTCGTTTATTATAATACTGCAGGCTGGGTTGCCAACATTTCTTTAGTCTTAAACTTATTATTTACTATTGGCGTATTGAGTGCGTTGGGTGCTTCACTTACTGCAGCCGGTATTGCAGGTCTGGTATTGACCATCGGCATGGCGGTAGATACTAACGTAATCATTTTTGAAAGAATAAAAGAAGAACTTACACGAGGCAAAAATTACCAGCAGGCTGTTAATGATGGTTATACAAGATCTTTAGCGCCGGTAATTGATGCACACGTAACTACATTTTTAACTGCCGCCATCCTTTTCTATTTTGGGCTAGGGCCGGTAAGAGGTTTTGCAACTACGCAAATGCTTGGTATTTCCCTATCTCTTTTCTGTGGAATATTATTGTCAAGATTGGTTACTGATGTATGGACAAATAAACAAAGACATTTCAAATATTTCACGAGTGTTTCAAAAAAAATTTTCAAGCATGCCAACTTTAAATTTATTGAATACAGGAAGGTTGCTTACGGTATTTCTATTGTGGTGTTAATTCTTGGTGTTGGATCTTTTTTTAATGGATTTAATCAGGGTGTTGAATTTAAGGGAGGAAGAAGTTATACAATAGAATTTAATAAAGATGTAAGAAATGATGACGTTCGTAATAGCCTGAGGGATGCACTTGGAGGAGATTACCCGGTAATAAAAACCGTTGGTGATAATAAGCATTTAAATATTACTACTTCTTATAGGATAGGTGAAGAAAATGCAGATAGTTCTGTATTGACTCATTTATTTCAGGGATTAAAACCTCATTTGCCTGCAGCACTTACGTACCAGCAATTTGTAAAAAATAATATACAAAGTTCACAGGTTGTACAACCCATCATTTCCAAAGACCTTAGGAATGGTGCCATAAAAGCTACCATCTTTGCGTTGATGGCTATCATACTGTATATCTTTATTCGTTTCCGTGACTGGAGATATTCTATGGGAACAATTGTCGCATTGCTTCATGATGTATTTGTAGCTCTTGCAGTATTTTCATTTTTCAAAACTATTGTGCCTTTCCCCCTTGAGATTGATCAGCATTTTATTGCAGCGATTCTTACGGTAATTGGTTTCTCGATGAATGATACTGTTATTGTATTTGACAGGATACGTGAATACAGTCGCAACATGAAGGGTGCAGATAAGACAACAATAATTAACAGGGCTGTGAATGATACTTTAAGCCGCACTATCATGACTTCAGCAACCGTATTTATAACATTGCTTATTCTCTTTATTTTTGGCGGAGAGGTTACCCGTGGATTTTCTTTTGCAATGCTGATAGGTGTAATTACAGGAACGTACTCATCAATATTTGTAGCAGCGCCAATATTAGTTGATTTTGCAAAAGATAAGCCCTTAGGTTCTGCAGATCTGGCAACTGAAAATGTTAAGAAAGCCGCAGCAAAAAAAGGACTTGCTAAGATGAAATAAAAATTAAAATTTTAAATTTTGTAAGAGCTGGTAATGTAAATTATCAGCTCTTTTTAATTTAAAA
>JBDTYU010000144.1:0-14590 GCA_040005535.1 Ginsengibacter sp.
CTTACCGCTATCTTAGCCTTGAATGTATCTAATGAAGTAATTAATGCATTTAAAGTTGTTGATAGAAGTTTGATGACATCCAACGAAAACATTACTTCATCAAATAATACATTATATACATCTCTTGATGAAAAGCTACACCGGCCTGAATCTGCAGCATTAGCTAGCCTATGGGTTCCTAAAGCTAACTCAGCCAAAACTCTTTCAGCCGATATGAATAGCTACATTGAAAATTTAAAAGCAGAATTGAAAAAAGCTGCTGATCTTAAAATAAAAGATGGAAAGGAGGTTTTCAGAGAAGATAACCTTGATGCTTCTACAAGATTATTTGAGACTAATGGTAAAGGAAAAGAATTACAATCCCGTCTTGAAAAATACAAGGTGGATATGCTCACGATTGACCCTACTATTAGGGCAAAATTTGAAAACAATTTCCCTGTAAACACCACCCCTCCAATTTCTCAGGATGGTACAAAAAAAGATTTTACCCAATCATTTTTTCACATGACACCTACCGTAGCTGCTTTAACGATGCTGAGTAAGTTTCAGAATAATGTAAAAAATGCAGAGAGTGAAATCGTAACGTATTGCCACAACCAGATTGGAGCAGTTGTAGTCCACATGGATCAGGTGGGAGTATTGGTAGGTCAAAGCTCAAATTATTTAATGCCTGGCCAGGAATTAAAAGTTACAGCAGGAATTGGAGCTTATAGTTCGTCTGTTAAAAGTAATATTACAGTTGGAGGAAGTCCAATAAATCTGGTAAACGGCCAGGGAGAATATAAAACCACCGTTGGTGGTGCCGGAGAACATTCAATAGAAGTAAATGGTACTTTTACAGGAGAAAATGGTAAACCTGTCCCTATTCATCAATCGATTAAATACACAGTAGGAACTCCTGGTGGTGCAGCAGTAATGCTTGATAAAATGAATGTGTTTTATATTGGTGTTCCAAACCCGGTTACGATCTCATCAGGTACCGGCTGGGATAAAACCCATGTATCCATGACTTCAGGAAGCTTAGCTTCTGCAGGTGGAGGCCCGGGTAAATTTATTGTGAAAGTTAGCGCTGTTGGTAAAACAACAATTAATGTAAATGCAGATGGTAAAAACAGCTCTTATGATTTCAGGATAAAAAGAATTCCGGATCCTATTTTAAAAGTTGGCCCAAGCAGCGGTGGAAGAATGCAATCAGTAGTTTTTAAAAATCAGCAATTTTGCAGAGCGGATTTGGAAAATTTTGATTTTGATGCGAGGTTCAGCGTTGTTAGTGCAACTGTCTATTTTTCCGGAGCTAATTTTTCAAGTGTGCAAACTGCAACTATATCCGGGGGAGGCCTTGGTGGAGTATCAGCACAGTTAGCAAGATGTATTCCGGGAACTTCTATAACATTTGATAATGTAAAAGTTCAGGGACCTGATGGAGCCGTAAGAACTATACCTGGCCCAGGTTTCATATTATACTAAAGAATAAATATAAATGGTTATGAAAAATATAATTGTAAAATGCCTGATGTTTGTCTTTTGTTTCGGCATACTTGGTAATGTCGCGGATGCGCAGACAAAGAAAAAGAAAACTGCTACTACACGTACTGTCAAAAAACGTACTACTGCGAAACGTACTACCAATTCGAAAACAAAAGCAAAAATTAATCCCAGCGCTAAAGTGGATACTGCAGTTGTAATTGCACCACCAAAAATTGATAGCCTTCCTATTGAAGTAGTGAAAAAATCTTTACGCCCTAATGATGCTATAGAACGCAATCTTGTGAAAGACAGAACACCTCTTGCATACGAAAATTTGCGTGAAGATGATGCGGTTTACCGGGAAAAAGTGTGGAGGGAAATAGATACCAGGGAAAAAATGAACCTTCCGTTTAGATATGCAGCCAGTGAAGATAATGGCAACCAGCGTTTTATTTCCATACTTTTTAAGGCCATACAGGATGGTCCTGATAACAGTGGTGTTACTGTATTCAACCCAATTGACGATAGGTTCACAACTCCCATGACAATTTCTGAAGTAGCGGATAAGATTTCAGGAGGTGCGGTTCAGGTTCCAATTACAGATTCATTAGGAAACGTTACTTCTTATAAGACAGTTACTGCAGAAGTAAACCTGGATTCTTTTTATAAATTCAGAATAAAAGAAGAAGTAATTTTTGATAAGGAAAGTTCAAGATTGTTTTGGAGAATTTTAGGAATCGCTCCTGTAAAAAATGTCGTTACCTCACAAGGAGTGAACTTAGGTGAGACCGAACTTTTTTGGGTATATTATCCTGATATGCGTCCGATATTTGCAAAATATGAAGTATATAATGGTAAAAATTTTGGGGCACGCATGAGTTGGGAAGAGCTTTTTGAGAGCCGTATGTTTTATGGCAGAATCATTAAGAGCACTTTAGATAATCCGTGGGATCAAAAATTATCTGAACAACAAGGATTAAAAGACAGTAAAATATTGCAGTTACTTGAAGGAGAAAATATAAAAGAAAGGATATTTAATTACGAACAGAATTTATGGAGTTATTAAATCCTCTTAATAAATTTTAAAAAAGGGAAGCATAAGTGCTTCCTTTTTTTGTGAGTAGAATACTCGTAAGATTTCAGATTTTATCGGGAATTCGTTTCCAAAGTATTGAAATAATTAAGAATGATTTCAGCCTTTGCATTCCCTACTGCTTCAGAAAGTTCTTCATTGGATAACTCCTTTATTTTTTTTACTGATTTAAATTTTTTCAAAAGAGTATCTGCAGTATTTTTCCCAATTCCTTTTATCATTTCCAGCTCATTTATAAATGTTCCTCTGCTGCGTTGATTACGGTGAAAATTTATTCCAAATCGATGCACCTCATCTCTTATTCTTCTAATGAGTTTAAGACTCTCACTATCCCAGGGTAGTTTAATAGATTGCTGGTCACCAGGAAAAAAAATTTCTTCTTCATTTTTCGCAAGTCCAATAATTGATGTTTTCCCCTGTAATCCCAATTCATTTATACCTTCTACCGCAGCATTCAATTGACCTTTGCCTCCATCAATAATTATAAGCTGTGGTAATAATGTGTTTTCTTTTTCCAGTCTTTTATATCTCCTGGTTACAACTTCCTTCATACTTGCAAAATCATTTATACCGCTAACAGTTTTAATATTGAAGTTACGGTATTGATTTTTATCAGGAAGGCCATTTCTGAAGTATACCATAGCTGCAACAGGATAGCTTCCCTGGAAATTAGAATTGTCAAAACATTCAATATGTTCAGGAAGAAAAGGAAGATGAAGATCTACTTGCAATTGCTGCAAGACTTCGTATTTTTCTTTATCAGATTTACCCTCGAGCTGAAGCATTTTTTTTCGCTTTAATTCTTCGATAAAATAATTGACATTTTTCTCAGAGAGCTCAAGCAGTTTTTTCTTATCACCTCCTTTAGGAATAGTTACAATAATACTTTTTTCAGGATAATTGATTTCAAATGGGATTATTAATTCTTTTGCTTCGCTGGTAAAAGTGCTTTTTAGCTGCCCTATGGCAAACAATAAAACTTCTTGCTCTGTTTCTTCCAGTTTTTGTTCTAGCACAATTGTTTTTGTAAGTATGATAGTTCCTTCACTTACCATTAAATAATTTACATAAGCAATGTCTCCATCTTTTAAAATGGAAAAAACGTCTACATTACCTATATGTTCATTCACAACTTTTGATTTCGCTTTATAATTTTGAAGGTGTTCAAGCTTTTTGCGGATCAAATCTGCTTTTTCAAATTTCATGTCTGCAGCACATTGCGCCATTTCATTTTTAAAATGATGAATAACAGGATTAAGATTCCCTTTCATAAGATTTTTAAGTTGTGATAATCCTTCTGTATAATCTTCTAATGACTGTAAACCTTCGCACGGGCCTTTACAATTACCTAAGTGATATTCAAGACATACTTTAAATTTAGCTTTGCGTATATTATACTCCGTTAGGTTAAGTTTGCATGTGCGTAACTGTATATTTTGCTTTATGAAAAGCAATAGCTCCCGCACCTTTCCCACAGAAGTAAATGGCCCTAAGTATTGAGAACCGTCATTGATTTTAGATCTTGTCAAAAATACTCTCGGAAAAGGTTCATTTTTTATTACCAGGTATGGGTAAGACTTATCATCTTTAAGATTGATATTGAATTTAGGCTGGAATTGTTTTATCAGCGAGTTTTCCAATAAGAATGCATCCTGTTCGCTATCTACAATTGTAAATTCAATTTTATTAATTCTTCTTACTAGTTCATGGGTTTTATATCCTGTAAAAGTTTTAGTAAAATATGAGCTTACTCTTTTGCGTATACTATTAGCTTTCCCAACATAAATTAATTCATTTCTATCATTATAATATTTATAAATACCGGGTTGATTCGGTAATGTTTTTAATATAGTCTGAAATATGTCATGTGTCATGAGTGTATCATTTTGAGGCTTGAAAAGCTGGCAATAAGCTTACTCATCAAAGTCCCATTTCATTATTTCCTCTTTTATCTGTGGGTCTTCATTGGGTTGTTGAACAATAGTTCTTATACTGCACCATTTATTTACCTTCCAGGTAAGTTGTGTAGTTACATTTCCTCCATTTATAGTATCTTCTTTCACTAAATAAATTCGCTGAACTTTATTTTTTTGAGGATCAAGATAAACATCCCAGCGATTCAATTTTATAGAATCAGGTAATTTTGTTTTTGCTTCATAGGAAAAAGTAATGGCATTTATTGTTTGGTCCATAAAAGATTTTTCTGTAAAATAATTATGCATGGAAATCGAATCAATAACCGGATGAAGAAACGGGAAAGCAAACTTTCTTATATCTTCTTTTTTAAGCCATATAGAATCCCGTTTGCTTCCACTAATGGTTATTTTTAAAGGCGTTATTGGGAGGCTGTCTGTTTCATTTATTTGTCCAAGAAGAAAATCAGTAACCGGGAAAAACGATTGTGCTTCTTCAGTATCTTTCTCATCAATTTGTTTTTCTTTGGAAGAATGGCAGTTGTATAAAAAAAATATGCATATCGTACAAATTACCGCAATGAATTTCCGCATATACAAAATTACAAATAAAAAAAGTCGCTACATGTCAGGCAGCAACGACCTCAAAAACGATAGTTAAAAATAAAAAAGGTGAAAAGAAATCTATTAATGCGAAAGTTTATTTGGAAATCCCTACTCTGATTCCATAGTCAATTAAATGTTCTTTTATAGTATAATCTTTTTGATAGCTCGACAGCCATTGGTAGCGGACATTTGGACCTATTTGCCATTTGAATTTACTTGAATTAAAAGTAACAAATGCGCCAAAATTACTACTCATATTCCACCTACGTAAAAGTGAGGGATCGTTTACATAATTATTCCCATCTGAAGAAAGAATATATGAATTATATTTAAGAAGTAAGGATGGTTCTAAGTTAGCACCAACCTTAAATTGTAATTTCTTATTTTCAAAAACTTCATATTGTAATCCAAACGGTATCGAAGCCTCCCAATTATAATTGCGTATTTTAACAACTGCTGGTCCTGTACCATTACCATAGTGAGTTATAAAACTTTTTGTATAAATAGCACCTGTAGCCTTGTCTCTCAACAATAAGGTTCCAAAAGTAGGATGCACTTCATTGGAAATTATATTGTAACCAGAATGGGTAAGATGTGCACCTGTGGTAAATTGTAACTTCTTAGCAACAGTATAATTCATTTGAGCGCCTGCTTCCAGACCTAATGCCGAGTTGTGAAGAACCTTATTTTGTTGAAGGTTAACAACCACAGCAGGTGAAAAATTAGCATTCGCACTTTGTGTAAGTGCATGACCACTAAATGATACACTACTTACGACCGGGGCAAGAAAGTAAACCCATGTTATTTTATCATTCCCTTTTTTATGATGTTTAGCCTCTTTTTTTTCTACACTTGAATATAGCTGAGCATTTACTTCATCGATATTCTTATTTCTCAACACATCTTCACTATTTAAACTATTTTTTTTCCCGGTTGAAATTCTTTTCGCTGACTGAAGATCAGCAACATTTTCTGCAATTATTTTCTCTTGAATATTTTCTTCTATTTTTCCATTCAAGCGGACATTATTTTGAGCCTGGCTTTCTTTATCAGGGACAATGTTTGAATTATTGTCAATAGTTGAAGAGCTTGTTGGCGGGTTAGGTATGGAAAGTTTTTCAAAGACCGATGTGCCTGAATTATTCCCGTCTGTCATAGTACCGGCCAGCAAGCGATCTCTTTTAAAATTATCAATTTGATTTTTATTTTCAGACGCTTCATTTGAAAATATCGACTTATCTGGATTTCCTGTAGAGTAAACAAAAACTTCTTTGCTTTTATTAAGATCGTTTTTTCTTAAAACAATTTTTTGATTACTTTTTGAACTTCCCGTTTTTTTAAGGCCATGAGTTAATTTCTTATCTTCTGAAATTTTACTAGATAAATAAGCTGATTGCCGGCTATTATTAGTATTAAGATGGCCTATAACCACCAGGGTAAATATTAATAAAAATGACATTGCAACAGAAGGCCATCTTTTGCCGGGATGTAGATCATTATATATACCATGCCATACTTTTTTTGAAGGTGCCATTTCAAACTTATTAGCATGGTCCTTTAAAGATTGCTCAAAATTGTTTATAAAGAATCTTCGTTCCATTGATCACATAATTTCAGTTATTGGTAATAGAGATTAAAATTATTTCATCATTCAGTTAATTTGTTCCCGAAGCCATTTTTATCTTTTCCCTTGGTTGCTGAAGAATTTTCTTTTTTAAAAGAACATCTTCAAGCATTGATTTTGCCCTGGTGTATTGTGATCTGCTGGTGCTTTCTTCAATATCCAGTATAGCAGCTATTTCTTTATGCGAATAACCTTCAATTGCATAGAGATTTAATACCGTTTTATAACCAACAGGTAAAAGTCTTATACATTCAACAACCTGCTTAGCCTGTAATATAGAAGGAATATTATTTTCATTCAGATACATGCTGCCAGCATGAAAGAGATCTACACTATCAGTAAATTTTTTATTCTTTTTTAAAATATTTATACACGTATGAACGACTATTCTTCTTATCCACCCTTCAAGTGCACCTTGTCCCCTGAATTGATGAATTTGAGTAAATACTTTTATAAATCCTTCCTGCATCATATCTTCAGCATCTTCCCTGTTTCGGGCAAAACGATAGCAAACGCCCAACATTCTTGGACTATAACGATTATACAAAGCTTCCTGAGCAGAAGCTATATTGTCAAGACAGCCCTGAACCATTAGCTCTTCTGTCATAATTTTTTGCTTGGTTTAACCCTACTAAGATATGACAAAAAACAAGGCTAAAAGCTGCTTTATCTCTAAAAAAATATCGCAAAGCATCAAATGATTGCCCTAACGCGTGAATAATCTTATTAAAAATAAAGTGATAATCACCGGGATTGAGCTGGCCTGTTATTCTTAAGGCTATCTGCCGGATAATTATTCTCAATTTCTTTTCTTGTAGCTGTTGTCCAGTCAGCAATAGCCAATTTCTGAGCATTATTTAAAATTGCATCCCGGTGTATTATTGTGTAGGAAGTAAGTGGCATGTCTTCGCTTTTCACTTCTTTATTAATATTATCGAATAATTTATATTGTCGCCTGATATAATAAGAAGCGAAGATTGAAAAATCCAGATCTTTTTTTGCATCTTCAATGTGACCATTCATAAACCAGGTTACAGGTTGAATTTCCCAATACCAGGGATAGCGGGTATTGTTACTGTGGCAATCATAACACGAAGTTTTCAAAATATGCAAAATATTATCAGGAACAATATATTTTGTAGTTATCTCATTTACTGCAATCCCTTCAGAAATATTTTTTGAAGGCCTTATAAACTGAATTAATATTAACAACACAAGTAATAATATTAAAAATATTCTGATTACTTTTCTCATGTATCTTAATATAATTTTACGGATCGATTAAAATATGACCGGTCATTTGAGCAGGAATTGAAAGTTGCATCATAGTTAAAATAGTAGGAGCTATATCGGCCAGCTTTCCATTTTTTATTCTCCCTTTCCAATTCTTATCGATAATAAAAAAAGGTACAAGGTTTAATGTATGGGCGGTATTAGGCGTACCATCCTCATTAATCATATAATCTGCATTACCGTGATCTGCTGTAAGAAAAATCGTATAACCATTTTCAAGCCCGGCTGTAACAACTTCATCTACACATTTATCTACTGTTTCAACCGCTGTTATCACCGCAGACCAAACACCTGTATGTCCCACCATATCTGCATTTGCATAATTCAGACAAATAAAATCGGCTGTTTTATTTTTTATTTCGGGTAACAAAGCATTTGTTACTTCATAAGCGCTCATCTGTGGCTTCAAATCGTAGGTGGCTACCTTAGGAGAGGGAACCATTATCCTGCTTTCTCCTTCAAAAGGAACTTCACGTCCGCCGCTAAAGAAAAAAGTAACATGCGGATATTTTTCGGTTTCTGAAATGCGTATTTGTTTCTTATGATTTGCACACAAAATTTCTCCTAGTGTATTTATAAGATCATCTTTTTCAAAAATTACATAAAGATTTTTAAAAGTATGATTATACATCGTCATGGTAGTGTAGTGCAGTTGCAACGGTATCATCTTGTAATCGGGAAAAATTGTTTGAGTAAGGACTTCAGTTATTTCCCTGCACCTGTCTGTTCTAAAATTAAAACAAATGACTGCATCACCATCTTTAATCCCGGAGCCCGGGGTATCTGCATTTATAATGGGTAATAAAAATTCATCGGTTATACTTTTTTCGTATGATGCACCGATTGCTGAAAAGATATCATTTGTGGTTTCGCCTACCCGATGTACCAACGCATCATAAGCAATTTTAATTCTCTCCCATCTTTTATCCCGATCCATAGCGTAATATCGGCCTGTAATAGTGGCAATCTTTCCTGTTGTTTTTATAAGATGTTCTTGTAATTCTTTTAAAAAATTAATCCCGCTTTTAGGATCCGTATCCCGCCCATCAGTAAAGGCATGCACATATACATTTTCAATATTTTTTTCTTTGCATAACGATGTGATAGCCTTTAAATGATTAATATGTGAATGAACCCCGCCGTTACTAACCAGGCCAATAAGATGCAAAGGTTTGTTGTTTTCTTTCGCATAGTTAATGCTGTTGAGAAGTATCTTATTTTTTTGAAATTCGCCTTTTTTAATAGCAACATTTATTCTTTCCAATTCCTGGTAAACTATACGGCCGGCACCAAGGTTCAGGTGGCCTACTTCACTGTTTCCCATTTGCCCTTCAGGTAAACCCACTGCTTCTCCACATGTAATCAGGGTAGAATGAGAATATTTTTTGTAAAGCGAGACAACAAATGGCACATGGGCATTTTGAATGGCATCGCTTTCTTTTTTTTGTCCCAGCCCCCATCCATCCATAATAATTAAAATAACTTTTTTTGCTTCCATTTTTCAAAGCTAATTATTCAAACTTAAGAATTACAAATTGTTTATTTCATGACCTTTTTTGTATATTATCATCAAAGAATTATCCCCAAGTTGGCACGTTTTTCGCAAAACAATAGTTGGAGAAGTTTATCATGAAAAAATTATTACTTTCTATATTAATATTTATTTCGATATGCTCTTTTGTTTCACTTTCATTTACTGAAGTTGTGAAAGCAATAAAGTCTGGTAATGCTGCAGACGTATCGAAATATTTTGATAATACTGTAGAAATTACTCTGCCTGAAAAAAGTAATTCATATAGTAAAAGCCAGGCTGAAGTGGTATTACATGATTTTTTTGCCACTAACGTGGTAAAAGATTTTGAAGTGCTGCATAAAAGTGATACTCCCGGGTCTCAATATTGCATTGGAAATTTGCAAACTACTAACGGTATATTTCGCACGACAATTTTTTTGAAACAAAAGGGCGACAAGGAATTAGTTCAGGAACTTCGTTTTGAAAAATAATATCATAATAAGTCTGATATAATTATTAACCCGGCTATTGCCGGGTTTTTCATTTTACAAAAGCCCGGGTTTTCATGCGTATGCTATATTTTTGTTTACATGTACTATCAGGAAGTTTATGAAAAACAACTTCATCATCTTATTAAAAATGCATTAGCCGAAGATGTTGGCGATGGTGATCATTCGACTTTAGCTTGTATAGATCCTGATACACGAGGTAAGGCAATTCTCAAAATAAAGCAGGAGGGAATTTTAGCCGGTGTAAACGTTGCCGAAAAAATATTTGCTTATTCTGATACGTCTTCTGTCGTAAAAAAAATTAAGCAAGATGGAGAGTTTATGCAACCAGGAGAAATTGCATTTGAAGTTGATGCAAAAATTTATGATATACTTACCTGCGAACGTCTTGTACTTAATTGCATGCAGCGTATGAGTGGTATTGCAACCCTTACAAAAAAATATGTTGACAAGTTAAAAGATTATCATACAAAATTATTAGACACGCGAAAGACAACTCCAAACTTCAGGATTTTGGAAAAAGAAGCTGTACAAATTGGCGGGGGATTCAATCATAGATTTGGTCTTTATGATATGATTATGCTAAAGGATAATCATATTGATTATTGCGGCGGAATTGAGCAAGCTATAACAAAGGCATGGCTGTATGTTCAGGAAAAAAAACCAGGATTAAAAATTGAAATTGAAACACGTAATATTGAGGATGTGAGAAAAGTTATGCATACCGGCAAGGTACACAGGGTCATGTTAGACAACTTTTCACCACAACAAATTACCGAGGCTCTTCTGATTATTAATGGCACTTATGAAACTGAAGCGAGTGGTGGAATAAATTATGAAAATATTGAATCGTATGCAGCTACAGGTGTAGACTTCATTTCAAGTGGAGCAATTATACACCAGGCAAGGAGCTTAGATCTAAGTTTAAAAGCCGGAATAATACAATAATATGCCAAAGAAAAAGTTATATAGTACGGATGGAATTATTTACTCCACCGATTCAAATTTTCAAACGAAACAAAAAGCTGAAGAAGGAAAGACAGTAACAATTCAGGAGCAGGTACTCAGCGTGAGACTTGATGCTAAACATCGGGGAGGAAAAATGGTTACGTTGATAGAAGGATTCTCCGGCACAGAGGCTGAGCTTCAACAATTGGGAAAGCAATTAAAGTCCTATTGCGGAACAGGTGGTTCAGTAAAAAATAATGAGATAATAATACAGGGAGATAACAGGGAAAAAATTTTGATGTGGCTGAACAAAATGGGCTACAAAAATGCAAAGAAATGGTAGCTTTCCTTTCATAAATGTTTTGCTGAATGAACAAAGAAAAATATCATTGAGTATTTTCCTGAATTGTGATAACTTTATAATCAAGCACCAGTATATGATTTCAAAAATATCTGAAGGCGTAACAATAAGTGTTGAAACATTTTATCAGCCCGAATATAGCAATCCTATTACCAGTGAATTCATGTTTGCCTACCGCATTACGATTGAAAATAATAATCCCTTTCCTGTTCAGTTGCTGAGAAGGCATTGGTATATTTTTGACAGCAATGCTGAACATCGCGAAGTAGAAGGAGAAGGCGTAATAGGAATACAACCTCAAATAAACTCTGGTGAAAAATATCAGTATGTGAGTGGGTGTAATTTAAGAAGCGAAATGGGCAAAATGCATGGCATTTATTTTATGGAAAATAATCATAACAAAAAAACATTCCTTGTAAACATTCCTGCTTTTGAAATGATTGTTCCTTTAAAACTGAATTAATTCCTCGGCTTATATTTGGCCTTGCTGTAAATTTCCTCTGCATTAATTTTCATAAGCTCTGCCGGCGATGTTGCCGGAA
This sequence comes from Ginsengibacter sp., assembly GCA_040005535.1. Lineage (GTDB taxonomy): Bacteria > Bacteroidota > Bacteroidia > Chitinophagales > Chitinophagaceae > Ginsengibacter. The sequence continues at coordinate 11,870 of JBDTYU010000144.1, forward strand.
ATTTTTCCAAATATTTTTTTACAATTTGCAAGCCGGTAAATGTTCCAATGTTGCCTGGAGAATCTTCGCCAAGCTCCTGTGTCTTCGGGCTTTCTCCAATATAATTTTTTATGATGTTTTGTTCCGAATTATAGAGTAAATCGTTATTTAAAAAAAAATCCCATATTACAGCTTCATTAGTATAGGAATCTTTTAATTGTTTTTCCGTATAACCAAAACAAATCGCTTCAGGTGTGGCTGGCAAAAATTTAGTAAGCAGATATATTCTTCTTCCTTTTTCAATCATCTGTTCCATAAGTGCTTTGCCGTTAGTTCTGTCAGGCAGCAGGTCATCAATAATATTTCGCATACAGTTGACCGTTATGTGTGCTGCATCAAAATTATTTGCAAGATATTCAGGATATTGCTCCTGCCCTTCCCGGCTTTTGTACAATGAAAAATTGTTTCCAAGATGGAGATGTAGGCCAATTCCTAAGCCTTCTGAAGTAAGTATGTCACCTTGCGTTCCGAATGAAGTTTCAAAATTTGCATTGATGGGTCCAATAAATGTTATTACAGACTTTGGTAATTTATACTGCGGAAAAAAATACTTCACAAATTGCAAACCTTTTTTTATTTCATCGGTTTCTCTATTGAAGTTCTTAAAAATTAAATCACATGAATCTTTAACTGGCCTGTAATCATGAATGAATAATCGAACAGCCCGGTCCTGCGAATTACCTGAAATTAATAAACTATCCATATCAAGCCCAAGTATATTTTCAATAAAATCCGGAGTAAACTTTGGATATTTCTTTAGAAGACTTGTAATGGATGGAGCTATATTCATAGTATCTATCATAAAAAAATCCTGTTCAAATCTTCGGGTTTCCAAATTTACCTGTATACCCGAAACATCAGGAATATTTTTATTGCTCTTGCACGAAAAGCAAAAAACAATACAACACACTAAAATTAATTTCTTCATACCCCAAATAAAAGAAAAAAAAAGTAGAGAGCCTGTTAATTGAAAATTCCTGAACTTTTATTCTCCTAATTTTGCATTATGAAAATTGTTCTTGCCCAGCAAAATTATCACATTGGCAATTTTGAAAGTAATACTCATAAGATTATTGAGGCAATAAAAACAGCCAAAAGTAATCATGCAGATTTAATTGTTTTCAGCGAAATGTGTATTTGCGGATATCCTGCAAGAGACTTTCTTGATTTTAATGATTTTATAAATAAGTGCTGCGAAAGCATTGACACCATAAAAAAATATGCAGATACAATTGGTGTTATTGTTGGTGCTCCAGACCGCAACCCTGTGAGAGAAGGAAAAGATCTTTTTAATGCTGCTTTTCTTTTGTATGAAAAAGAAATAAAAGGGATAGCTCACAAAACGTGCCTGCCTAATTATGATGTATTCGATGAATACCGGTATTTTGAACCTGCATTTACCTGGAATGTTATTGAATTTAAAGGAAAAAAAATTGCGTTAACTGTTTGTGAAGACATCTGGAACCTGGGCGATAACCCTCTTTACAGGATTTGCCCAATGGATATTTTAATGAAGCAGCAGCCAGATGTAATGATAAATATTTCTGCTTCTCCTTTTGATTACACACATATTGAAGACAGGAAATCAATAATAAAAGAGAATGTTTTGAAATATAAACTGCCGCTTATTTATTGTAATGCGGTAGGCAGCCAAACTGAAATTGTTTTTGATGGGGCATCCTTGGTATTCGATAAAGATGCCAATCTTTGTATGCAACTTTCTCAATTTAAAGAAGAAACAACAGAAGTAATTCTTAATGATGACGGTAGTATAGATGCAACGGTAATAGAACCTGCCATTGCTATGCCCAACCAACTGCTGATTGCCGTAGATTATATCCCCAACCTGAACATATCGCAGGTTTATGAAGCAATCATTTTAGGCATAGGTGATTATTTTAAAAAAATGGGATTTACAAAGGCAATTATTGGGAGCAGCGGTGGTATTGATAGCGCTGTAACACTTGTACTTGCTGGTAAGGCTTTGGGCAAAGAAAATGTAAGAGCTATTTTAATGCCTTCCGAATTTTCTTCGTCACATTCAATTGATGATGCAAAAAAACTGAGTAAGAATCTTGAAAATCTTTATGACATCATTCCTATAAAAAAAATATATACCCAACTTTTAAATGAATTAAAACCTGTTTTTGCAGATACTCCATTTGGCATAGCCGAAGAAAATATTCAAAGCAGAACAAGAGGAAACTTGCTAATGGCCATTGCTAATAAATTTGGATATATTTTATTAAACACTTCCAATAAAAGTGAACTTGCTACCGGTTATGGAACTTTGTATGGAGATATGGCCGGAGGCCTTAGTGTAATTGGTGATTGCTATAAAACACAAGTCTATGAACTGGCGAAGTTTATTAATTCTGAAAAAGAAATCATTCCTGAAAATATTATTACCAAAGCGCCATCCGCAGAATTGAGGCCTGATCAAAAAGACAGCGATAGCCTCCCCCCTTATGAAATTCTTGATAAAATTTTATACCAATATATTGAAAGAGTGAAAGGCCCTGATGAAATAAAAGCAATAGGATTTGATGCGGCTCTTGTTGATAGAATTTTAAGTATGGTAAATAAAAATGAATATAAAAGAAACCAGTTTTGCCCCATTATTCGTATTTCTCCAAAAGCATTTGGAGTAGGGAGAAGATTACCTATTGTTGCTAATTATTT